>JAYULE010000044.1:0-17684 GCA_043763845.1 Sphingobacteriales bacterium | reverse complement strand
TAAAATAAATATTCGTGGTGCTTTTTCTAAAACTGCAATCAGGCCCGAACTTAAGGATATTACAAGTCCTGTTGTACAAACCTACGATTTACAAAGTTTTTCTAGTGTTGTAGGTAATCCTGCATTAAAAAGTACAAACATTACCAATTACGATTTAAAGCTAGAGTTCTTTCCTTCGGCTGGGGAAATATTTTCGATAGGGGCTTTTTATAAGCAACTAATTAACCCTATCGAGTATGGACAATCAACACAGGATAATATATCATTTCGTAAACCGCTAAATACAGGTAATGCGTATGTACAAGGTATTGAGGGTGAAATAAGAAAAAAAATTGATTTTGTGAGTTTTGCTCCTTGGCTAAAAAATGTAGCGCTGTTTGGCAATGCAACATTGCTCAAATCTCAAGTGGCTGCAAAAAAGTTTAACAAGACTGATGGAGATGGCTTTTTTGACTTTTTTGAGGCACATAATTTAACTGGGCAAGCCAAGTATATTGCCAATGCAGGTATAAGTGTGGCCGCTTTTAAAAACAGTTTCGAAACTACTCTTAGCTTTAATAAAACGGGCGACTATATAAACAACTTAGGATCTGCTGATTTAAATAGATTAACAGATAGAGGAACTTACGTACCTAATGAACCTCATTTTATTGTTAAAGCTAGGAATACCTTAGACTTGGTAATGAGCCAAGCTTTGTATAACCGTAAAATGCAAATTAGATTTAAGGCTTCTAACTTGTTAAAAGCCCCATTTATTATTTACCAAGACTTAAATGATAATGGCAAATTTGATGATCCAGTTACAGTAAACAAAACAGATGCTTCAAAACAAGAAAAATTTAATAATTACACTAGTGGTATAGATAATACCCCATCTTATATTAAAGCTCAACGTACTTACACGTTGGCAATTTCTTATACATTTTAAAATACAACATATACAATTATGAAATTTGTCACTAAAAATACTTTTACAATTAATTTAATATTATTACTTGTAATATGCTTTTGTGCTTGCAAAAAGGAATCGAAATACGTGGTTAAAGAAAAGCCAGAAGTGGTTATTAATGCTAACGATGTTCGTTTAAAGCAATTGGTTGTTAGCCTTTTTAGCGATACAGTTTATGTAATTAATACTGATTTAGATATTAAACTAACCCAAACACTAAAAATAGCTGCAGGTACTTTGGTAAAAGTAAATTTTGGTAAAGCTATCACAATACAATCAGGAGGTATAATAGAGGCAAATGGTACCGAGAGCCAACCTATAATATTTACAGTAAAAGCATACACTGGGGGCGGAGGTGGTGGAAATACTTCTGTTAAATTTCTTTGGAAAGGTATATTTATTAACGGCAATTATAACCCTGCCAATGATAACACCAAAAGCTCGGGTATTTTAAGTCATGTGCGTATAGAGTTTGCAGGGCAATCAAGTAATAACGACGATGCCGTGGCATTACTTTTAAAAAATGTAAATAAACAAACTATCGTAAACAATATACAAGTTAGCTATTCCGAAACATCATCAATAAAAATAAATGGCGGAAATTGCAATGCCATTAATTTAGTCTCGTACGCTTGTACGCTGACCGATATAGTTCTAGTAAACAAATATCAAGGTATGCTACAAAATATATTATGTTTTAAACATCCTTATTTTTTCGCTTCTTTTGAAAATGCAGGCTTACGAATTAGCCAAGATCAAACTTTACCTATCATATCAAACCTTACTATTATTGGGCCCGATAATCAAAAAGGGTACAGACCCGACCCTTTTAATACTAATAGCATTGCTATTAATATAAGCGACCAATCTAAATTTCATATTCGCAATTCTGTTGTTTTGGGTTACCCAAGCGGGGCATTTAAAATAGATAACAGCGAGTCGTATGATGCGCTTACCGCCGGAACATCTACCTTAACTAATTCACTTTTTCATAGTAATATTGCCAACCAAATTTTTTATATAGATTCTAATATTACCCCAAACGTAAACTCGGATACATTAAAAAGATTTTTGTTAAAACCCACATTTAAAAATGTGCAAATTTTATCTTCATCAGAATTTAAGTTAACTAACCCTTACAATTATTACGATACCACAAGCCCCGACCCATCTCCAGCGGCTGGTTCGCCACTTTTACAAGGTGCAAATTTTGATACCGCACCTTTTAACAATGCTTTTTTTAAAAAAGTAAGCTATCGTGGCGCATTAGGTACAGGTGCAGATAATTGGCTACAAGGCTGGACAAACTTTATTCCACTACAAACTAATTATAATTTTTAGCCTTGTCGTTCAGAGCGAAGCGTGGAATCCCCTTGTTAATCAGAGCGAAGCGTGGAATCCCCCTGTCATTCAGAGCGAAGCGTGGAATCCCCTTGTCATTCAGAGCGAAGCGTGGAATCCCCCTGTCATTCAGAGCGAAGCGTGGAATCTCATTGTCATTCAGAGCGAAGCGTGGAATCCCCTCTCATTCTCCCATAAGTCTGAACCATGATTTATAGGATTAAATGATTTAAAAATCTGTCAACATCTGCTTTATTTGTGAAACATAATTTCCCCTTTCGGTCTCCCCGAAGGGGAGATGCCCAAACGCAGACCTATTTCCTTTATCATCTGAACGATGATTTGTAGGATTAATATGATTTAAAAATCTGTGAACATCTGCTTTATCTTCCCCTCTCGGTCTCCCCGAAGGGGAGATGCCCAAACGCAGCCCTATTTCCTTTATGTATAAACAATGATTTACAGGATTTAAAAATCTGTGAACATCAGAATAATCTATGAGCTAAACATTTTTATTCAGAGCGAAACGAAGCACCTTGCCCTCCCTACAATCTAACATATATATTAATTTAATGTGTTTAGATTAATATTAATTAACACATAGATATTTTAGTGATAATATGTATTTAATATAAATTTTAATTACTATACTTATGATTATGCCGCTTATTTAAATGCATAACAATCGTTCTTATTATTACAATCATATAAAATTGATTGAATTTAATCAAACTTATTTAACAATTAAAACAAACAAAATGAAAAAAATTATTTATGCCACAGTTGGCGCTTTAGCATTATTTGCTACTTCTTGTAAAAAAGAAAATTTAGACCAAGGTCAAAAAGAATTAGTTGTATCTGGTGTAGTTGATACCTTAAAAGGTGATATTACTGTTAATACAACTGTTACTAAAACTACTTACCTTAAAGGTTTAGTTTATGTAAAACCTGGGGTTACTTTAACGGTTAACGCAGGTGTTAGTATTAAAGGTAGCTTAGGTGATATTCAAATTGATGGGGTTAATCTTGAAAATAACAAAGGAACTTTAATTGTAGAAAAAGGTGCAAAATTAGTTGCAAATGGAACTGCAACTTCTCCAATTATCTGGACTTCGGAAAAAAATGTAGGTACTCGTAATTTTGGAGACTGGGGTGGTATTGTAATTTTGGGTAACGCACCTATTTATACAACTACTGGTGCCCAAACAAACGGTTTCGAGCCTTTTGATTCGCCTATTGGATTTAACGATCCAGTCCCAAACACAAGCGGTAGAAATAATTACGGTGGTTCTTCACCTGCAGATAACTCAGGTTCTATGACTTACAACCGTATTGATTTTGCTGGTGGTATTGTTACTGCACCAAACAAAGAAACTAATGGTTTAACATTATGTGGTGTTGGTAATGGTACTACTTTAAATCATATTGAAGTTTCTAACTCTGGTGATGATGGATTCGAATTTTTTGGTGGTACTGTTAATGCTTCTTATTTATTATCTTTTGGTAATAAAGATGATGATTATGATTTTGATCAGGCCTACGCTGGTAACTTGCAATTTATTATAGCATTTAGAAATGACTTGGCTGATGTTTCAGGTTCAGAAATGATTGAATTAGATAACAATACAAATACAACTGTAGCTGGCGCTGTTTGGGGGGGTGTAAAAACATTACCTTTTATTACTAATGCAACTTTAATTGGCCCTGCTTCTTCAGTTGTAAGAGGTGGTGTTGTTGGTAGGTTTGATGGTGCTGTTTATGTAAGAAGAGCTGGTTTAATCAGATTAGCAAATTCATTAATTATTGCTCAAGCAATGCCTTGTGCTTTTGCTGTAACTTCTTCAACTATAGCACCTTTATTGTTAGTTCCAACTTCTCTTGGTGCTTCTGCTGTTGTTAACAATCTTTTCCAAGTTAACGATACTTTAAGAGTAGTTCAAGATGCTAACAACAGTAATCCAATTGTAATATTACCTATGACTAACCTTGCTTCATTAACAGCTCAATTTGCTACTTACAGTAACACTTTCTTAGCTAATTATGGTGCATTTAAATTAGGTGTTGCACTTAACCCATTAACAGATTCACCAGCTTTAACTGGTGGTACAAACTTGGCTTCATTGGGTTTCATACCTACCACGGAGCGTGGTGCGTTAAGAAGTACAGATATTTGGACAGCCCAACCTTGGATTTCTACTGCTGTAAACTAAATTAATAAACATCTAGGGGCATAAATTTTATGCCTCATTAACTTAGCGAAGAATTTCTATAAATCGGAAGTTCTTCGTTTTTTTGTCTGAACTATGAGTTTTTTGGATGTAATTATTATTAGGATTTAAAAATCTGTGAACATCTGCTTTATCTGTGAGCCATAATTTCCCCTCTCGGTCTTCCCGAAGGGGAGATGCCCAAACGTAGACCTATTTCCTTTATCATCTGAACGATAATTTATAGGATTTAAAAATTTTTGAACATCAGAATAATCTATGAGCTAAACTTTTTTATTCAGAGTGAAGCGAAGCAACCTGCCCTCCCTGCAATCTAACATACATATTAATTTAATATGTTTTGATTAATATTAATTAACACATAGATATTTTAGTGATAATATGTATTTAATATAAAATTTACTTAGGCTACTTATGTTTGTATCGCTTATTTAAATGTATAACAATCGTTCTTATTATTAAAACCAAATTATAAAATTGGTCGAATTTAATCAAAACTTATTTAACAATTAAAACAAACAAAATGAAAAAACTTATTTACGCCACGGTAGGCGCATTAGCATTATTTGCTACTTCTTGTAAAAAAGAAACTCTTGACCAAGGTCAAAAAGAATTAGTTGTATCGGGCGTAGTTGATACCTTAAAAGGTGATATTACTGTAAATACAACTGTTACTAAAACTACTTACCTTAAAGGTTTAGTTTACGTAAAACCAGGTGTAACTTTAACAGTTAATGCAGGTGTTACTATCAAAGGTAGCTTAGGTGGTGTTACTTTTGATTTAGTTAATCTTGAAAACAACAAAGGAACATTAATTGTAGAAAAAGGTGCAAAATTAGTTGCAAATGGTACTGCAACTTCTCCAATTATCTGGACTTCAGAAAAAACTGCTGGTACTCGTAATTTTGGCGACTGGGGTGGTATTGTAATTTTGGGTAATGCACCTATTTATACAACTACTGGTGCTCAAACAAATGTTTTTGAAGCATTAACTGCTGTACCAAATACAGGTGGTCGTAACAATTACGGTGGTTCTGCTCCAACTGATAATTCGGGTTCAATGTTGTACAACCGTATTGATTTTGCTGGTGGTGTAGTTGCTGCAGCTAACAGAGAAGTAAATGGTTTAACTTTATGTGGTGTTGGTAATGGTACAACATTAAAATACATTGAAGTTTCTAACTCAGGTGATGATGCTTTCGAATTTTTTGGTGGTACTGTTAACGCTTCTTACTTAATTTCTTTTGGTAATAAAGATGATGATTATGATTTTGACGAAGCTTATACTGGTCACTTACAATTTATTATTGCTTACCGTAATGATTTAGCTGATAACTCTGGTTCAGAAATGATTGAATTAGATAACAATGCAAATACAACTACACTTGGTGCTGTTTGGGGTGGTGTAAAAACATTACCTTTTATTACTAATGCAACTTTAATTGGCCCTGCTTCTTCAGTTGTAAGAGGTGGTGTTGTTGGTACTTTTGATGCTGGTGTTTATGTAAGAAGAGCTGGTTTAATCAGATTAGCAAATTCATTAATTATTGCTCAAGCAATGCCTTGTGCTTTTGCTGCAACTTCTTCTACTATTGCACCATTATTAGATGCTCCAACTAATCCAGGTGCTTCTGCTGTTGTTAACAATCTTTTCCAAGTTAACGATACTTTAAGAGTAGTTCAAGATGCTAACAACAGTAATCCAGTTGTAGTATTACCAATGACTAACCTTGCTTCATTAACAAATCAATTTGCTACTTGGGGTAATACTTTCTTAGCTAATTATGGTGCATTTAAATTAGGTGCTGCTTTAGATCCATTAGTTGGTTCTCCAGCAAGAACTGGTGGTATGAATGTATCTGGTTTTGGTCCTTTTGTAGCTACTACACAACGTGGTGCTGTTAGAACTACTGATGTTTGGACTGCACAACCTTGGATTTCAACTGCTACTAACTAAAAACAAATTTTTTATTTTAAATAAGCAATAAAGTAAATATAACCAAAGGGTTGCCTAATTTAGGTAACCCTTTTTTTGTGTAATATATTTTTCTGAATACTACACTGTGGTTTTTGTGGCACACTATTCAAGATTAGCCCGTGGTTACTTAAACATCACACACTAAATAACTAATGCTGCATTAGGTTTTATTCATTTTACCAAGTGGTTGGTGGCACATTAAACACGAAGCAACCAATTTATTTTTTTTAAGGTAAGTAAAAATCTGTGTGTATCAGCGTAATCTGTGAGCAAAAAGCCCTCTTGGTCTACTTCCCCTCTCGCTCTCCTAACCCTTCAATTCCCCCAAAGGGGGAGTGTGGGAGATGCCTAAGTGTGAATATCTAATGTGAATAATTACCGCAAAATACTGTAAACCAATCAAAATTATAAATTTATTATGTTAGGGTGTTGTTTGGCGTAAATGAAAAATCCGCAATCAGAAATCACAAATTTGGATTAGAATTTAATGATGTTAAGATGGTGGGTGTAAATCAGAAATCATCCATCAAAAATCACAAGTACATAATGGTAAGTTGCTGGGCGTAAATTAAAAATCATCCATCAAAAATCACAAATATATTATGTTAGGGTGTTATTTGGCGTAAATCAAAAATCCGCAATCAAAAATCACAAATTAATATAAACATGGTTTTTCTATTAATTTCCACGAGCAAATGGCTAGGCAAATGCTTGTACAAAGTGACCAAAATAAGGCTTCAAAAGGTTGGTGATTAAATATGCCTGATTGAACAAAAATTTGGATTACGGGAAAATGGTAAATGTATAATCCATACGAAATATCTTCTCTGTAAAACGGATATTTTAAACTAGGCAAAAGAAAGGCAATATAAAATACAAAAAATGGTAGAAGAATTATTTTTAATATTACAAAAACATTAACAAACAATAAAAAAATGGCAAAAGGACCTATTATTTTAAGTAGTTTTTTTGTTAAACAATGGTCTTTAAATTCTAAAAACCAAGCACCAGTAATAAAAAAAAATAATTGCCCTGGTAGCTGACGAGATAAAAACAAATATAATTCGTTTCCACTATCGTTATAAATCTTTATTGTAATTATATAATAAGCTAAAGAAATTAGGATGAGAAATGGGTATAAAATATAAGCCCTATACCTTCTTTTAAGGAAAACTATTAGAGGAACAATTAAATAGAAAGCTACTTCTATTTTTAAAGTCCATAATGATCCATTTACTGCTTTGAAAAGATTATTAACAAATACACCAGGCAAAGTTTGTTGAAGAAAATTTAGAAAAATTGCATTTGCACCAATGTATTTATATAATTGAAATGACAGAAAATATTGTTTAAAATCTAAATTTGAAAAAAATACCCCAATAATAGCGGATAGAATTATTATGGTTATATATGCAGGATATAAACGCCACAATCGTTTTTTGTAAAATTCTTTCACTGATTTTGCTCGTTCATAACTTTGTTGTATTAAGAAGCCGCTTATGATAAAAAAGCCTTGAACTGCTAAATCTGGGTTTAAAACATGGTTTAAAACCTTTAAACTTTCCGAGTTACTTAATGCATAACAATGATAAAGCAGTACATTTAGTGAAAAAAAGGCTCTAAGAATATTTAAATTATTGCCACTTTTATAAGTAGAATCTAAATTCATAATAGGCAATGCATTTAAAATTTAATAATAATTTATCGGGTATTTGGTTATACTAATAAAATGATAAAAGCATACCAGTTTCGAATATTAATAAACAAAATTATCTGTTACTTTGTAAAACCAGCAACAATTTTATTTTTAAATTTGTTTAATTTTAATTCTACTATAATATATAAACAATTTTAGAATAAAAAATAATATCAATGGAAACAGCAAAAAGTTAAAAAACAATTGTTTGTTAAGAATAAAGAAACCATCTCTAAATATTTGGAAAGGCAATACACCGCAAACTGATATGTAGTATGCAGCCGCAAAATGATTATCTTCGGTTAAGTGCCTTAAAAAATTTAATAAAAAACCAGTTAAGTAAATAAAAAAAAACGAACCTATGGAACCAAAATTAATAATTAAGGTACTCCACACACTATCAGCACCTAGCGGGTTAACATAATAAAATCCCATACTTTGGGTTGATATTACAAATTGTTTAAAATTTACAACCGTATTAGGTACTAAATTTAAAAACGAAGTTAAAAAATTACTGGGAAAATTAAAAAGTGGTATTTTATTATTAATTAAAAAAGTACTAGTACTAAACCAAGTAAATACTGGCTCGGCCAATAAAGAATATTGGGCTTTGTTTAAATCAAAACTGGTATTCATACGGGCAACACCTACAAAGCTTCCCACAATATAACAAGCCATAAGCACTAAAAATATTTGATAAAGTTTCCACCTATTTACGGCAAAAGAAGTTTTATAAACTAAAATTACTATAAAGGTTTGCATTACATACATACGGCCACCCATTAATAATAATAAAAGTGCTGTGCATGCAGTACCCACTGCTAATGCAACCGATAGTTTTTGCTTACTTAAAAGCTGATAAATTAAAAAAAAATCAAACAAAATAAGTAAGGTTGAAATTTTACCTCTTGAGCCAGCATCATACAAGTGATAACTTGTTGTTAAGGAATTTCTACCTAGATAAGTAAACATAATTAATACTCCTATTAAAAAGAAGGCAATATATCTCATATTGTTAGTTAAAAAATCACTAGCAAAAATCTCTAATTTCTTTTTATAAGGTTTTATAACTTTAAATGTGAAATGCCCTAAATAGAAAGCTGGTAACCAGCTTATGGTTATTAAAATGTATGAAAAAAGTTGGCTAGGTGGTATTCGTTTATAAAATCCGTGAAACAAATCCATACCTGGATAGCCAGCAAATGAACCTAAATTACCTACCACCCAAGGTGTAAATAAATAAAATATATACCCAAACAAAAACAGTATTTTATGATCTATAAGGTAATATTTATTCATTTTTAATATAAAACGGGAGTGTAAATCAAACCGAGTCAAATTAATAAAATTACTTTCAAAGAAAGCTTAAATTAAATTAGGTCTTCCTTATCAAGTATGGTTAATTTTCCTTGACCCGAAAGTAATAAAAATAATATAGCTAACCTATATTAAATTTTCAGGGTAGCCTATCCCCAAACATTATACTTAACTGCGAGACCGTTACGCTCCAATTTGCTAATGGTTTTGTCCATTTTTTTCTATATTTTTAGTAGCTAAATAAATCAATTTCAATAACCCCATGTCGGTGGTAAATGCCCCTTTAGTTTTGGTTACTTTTCGTATTTGCCTGTGGGTAAACTTCGATGGTATTGGTGGCATAAATATGGGTTTTAATAGCTTCTGGGTATTTAAATAGGTGCTTATTTTTTCCCAATTTCTTTGTCAAGATTCAATCAGTTATGAATATTTTTTCTGCCTTTTTTCCGCTAATTTATCTAGTACTAATTCTGCACTTATTTTATCGATGGCTTTATATAGTGTGCACTGTGGCGAAAAACTCATGTTATTTCCGAATCATACTTATAATCAATACTACATTCGGCATAAATATCTGTAATTTGCTGATAAAACCTGCGTTCCGAACTTCGGATATCTCTGATTTTTTCGAACTGTTCTTTAAAATAATCTTGACCAAAAATGGGTTGTTGATTTTTCAACCGCTCCACTTCAATTGTATAACCTTTGATTATAAATTCTTTTAAAACTGCCGTTGTCCAAATTCTAAACTGCGTGGCTCTATTTGAATTTACCCGATAACCCACCGCAATAATGGCATCAAGGTTGTAAAAATTTGTTGGTTTTGTTTGTGTTTTATCAGCAATAGCACCGTGTGGAGTGGTTAGTTCCAAAATGGAAATAACCAATTTTTCGTTTAATTCTCCGCTTTCAAAAATATTTTTTAAGTGCTTTGATATAACTGGAATTTTTTTACCTCAAAAAGTTCAGCTCTTTTGCTCTGTGGCATCCAAATAGTTTCGTTTTGCAACAAAACATCTACTTTTATATTACCCCTATCGGTTTTATAAAGTAAATTTGGGGTTTGGGTTATATTTCAATAAACCATATTTATTTCTTGCTTTTCTTTTTAGGTTGAGACGAACGTTGAGGAACGTTGAGACGAACGTTGAGACGAACGGCCGTTCGTCTTTACTTTCTCAGGTTTTATTTTTTTGAGTAATTCGTTGTTGTTTAAGCCCTTTGTGAGTCCATTGCTCAATCTTTTTGTGAGCCCATAGTGGGTTAGCTTTGGAATCTCTATTAAAAACTTTGGTCGTGTGTGGGCTTGTGCGGTTTATTATTGTGCTTGCAAATAGGGTTGGGGCATTTAAAATTTAAATAACTACAAATTATTGGAGTGTTCGCAAATTGCCTATAACCCATCAATTCCCCCAACCGCAAGTTTGTAAATGTGCGAGTACAAATTTGTAAACATAAAATATTCACTTTATTGGTTTCTAATTTCTATCAGTATTATAGAAATGCTCTTTCTCTACATTACACACTTAAATTTCTACTGTTTTATTGCAGGTTAAGATTGTTAAGCAATTGTTTTAATGACAAATTTGGATTAGCACAAGTTATAAACTTGCGCCAGATATTGTGTATATGGCGAATATAATACGCTAGAGGGAATTAGAAGCACAAATGTTCGTTTCAGTACAAATTGTTAATTAAAATACCAATGCTTAAATTTAGCACTAATGCCCCTCTTTTGTAAAAACATTGTTAGCCGATTGCCCTTTTTCGGACTGATCATTTTCATTATTTTAAAAATATTTCGTCTCGTACATAAGTACTATTCAGCCAAAAACAATGCTTTGTATACACTTTCAATTTTGTCACTTTGTCTTTTGTTGGCAAAGTATAAGTATCGTCAGCATTTTTGGCGTGTGGTCTAACGTGTGAAACAGAGTTGAAAGATTTGTTTGGAAAATTCGTATAGCGAATTCCTTTTTTTACTTCTTTTACTATGTTTCCTTTTGCAACAATTTCTTTTGTTTTTGACCAAACTTTTTCAGTTTCCAATATATCTGCGTAAGGCATATTCCAAAATTTTACTTTTCGTAAAACGAGTTCATCGTTTTCAAACTGATAGAATACAAACAAAAATTTATGTTCTAAAATGTCCTTAAAATCAGTGTCGTCCCATATTTGATTTACAATTTCTTCGAATTTGAAATTCGGAAATGAAATATCTTCTTTTGGCAAATCGCTTTCTTTTAATCGTACTGTTTTTACGATTATTTCAGCTTTTTCAAACTCTTCAATTTCTTTTAAATAATTTTTTTCTCTAATAATTGAGGAACTGGTAATCCAAATTTGTGCAAGGGGATATATTCAAAATAATAACTACATCTAACGCTTATAATGTAATCTAAAACGTCTTTATATTCTGGTTTTTTAAACCAATCACTTAATAAATACATATATTCAACTTCCATATTCAGTTGAGATAATAATTTCTGATATTGTTTTCTTTTAAAATCACAAGTTTGAAGTTTTTCATCAACAGAACCAGCACTTTGCTGAAATTTACATTCAATAATAAACATTGTATTGTTGATAATCACATAAATACTATCATCTGGCAGTAATCGTTTGGAAATTATTGACTTCCAAACTACTCCGTTTTCATCAAGAAATTTATAAAAACTATGTTTTTTAAATACTCTCGCCACTAACTCTTCTTCAAAATATACATTTTCATTTATTACTTTATAGTCTATTTGTTTATTTAAAAACGTTGATAGGTCAGTATTTCCTTCAAATACTAAACCTGTTTTTGTGTTTGCGCCACCTATTCCTTTTGCTTTCATATATTGAAAAGTTGTTTTTGGTTATTTAAGTTTTCGTATTTTCTTTTTGTCAACTCTATATAGTCAATATTCATATCAATACCAATGTAATGTCTATTTCCAATGATTTTTGATGCAATTCCTGTTGTACCACCACCGTTAAAAGGGTCTAAAATAATGTCTCCGTCATTTGTAGATGATGAAACAACCCTTTTTAATAATGATAATGGTTTTTGTGTTGGGTGTTTTCCAAATTCTTTTTCACTTTGTGGTGATGTTGGAATTGACCATACAGAACGCATTTGAGTTTCATTTTTTTTCATTGGGTCTTCGGGAAAATTACCTTTTTTCATTGCATCATAATTAAAAATATGCTTTCCTTTTTTATCTTTTCTTGCCCAAATGAGTGTTTCGTGACTTGCTGTAAAAAATCTGCAACTTAAATTTGGCGCAGCATTAGGCTTAAACCAAGATATATCATTCAAAATATGAAATCCCAATTTTTGAATTAAAAAACCACATTGATAAATAGAATGATATGTACCACTTACCCATAAAGTCCCATTTGGTTTTAGTAATCTTTTACATTCACTTAACCAAGCTTCGTGAAACAACAAATCATCTTCAAAACCATTGCTTTTGTCCCATTTACCTTTATTTACACTAACCATTTTGCCGTTTTGACAAGAAAATCCATCGTTTGAAAGCATATATGGTGGGTCTGCAAAAATCATATTAATACAATTATCCGGAAGTCTTGACATTATTTCTAAACTATCGCCATTATACAAAGTAATATCATCATTTTTATAATATGGTTTGATGCTTTCTTGGATGCCATTTTTTGAAATATATCCTTGTAAATCCTCAATTATTTGTTTAGTATTTATCATAATTTTATTATCACTTTATTGTAATTAATTTGTTTAACATGAAACTCAATATTTTCGTAATCCTCTTGGTTGCAAACATTGTTTTCTAACTTTTCGGCTAAATTATATACAAAATTATAACTGTCTTGTGTTTTTTCACCGTCTTCATCTAATTCATATTCAAAAGTTTCTGCCCACTGATACAATTCAGAAGCAATAAAAATGTTTTTTCTGTTGATTTTTTCGATAATGTTCATGTTAATTCAAATTTTGCGTTAGGGATTGAAGAGGAAATCCTTATTTGGCTTTTTCTGCCAAAAAAGATTGGAACGAAAAGCCCGACCCTTGGGGAACGCCCAAAATATCAACATTCACCAAGAACAAATATTTTGGTTTGTTTTCTTTTTCAGAAAGTATTTTGTGAATTGACCACCACAAAACGCCTTTTTTCCCAATTAAGCCTTTTGAGTTTTTAAGTGTTGTTGCAACTGAATAATCTTGGCAAGGAAATCCTCCAACCAAAAGGTCGTGATCAGGAATTTGTTCAACGTTTTCAACTACAATTGAAATGTCATTATTTAAATGTCCATTTTTACCAAAAGGATTTTCATAAACTAAAGAGGCGTGTTGAACTTTTGTAGTTGGTTCCCATTGATTACTCCAAACTACTTCGTAATTTGTTTGAATAGTTTTTTTATAATTTGATGTTGCTGATTTTCCATTCCAACCCTCAAGTCCAAGTCTGAAACCACCAACTCCTGCAAATAATTCTGCAACTTTGATTTTATTTTCCATCTTGAATTGTTTTAAGGTATAATACTTTTTCTTCAGCCACTTTTAGTATATCAATGTCGGCTTCTTCGTCTAAAATTTTATAAGCAATTTGGTCGCTTAAAAATTCGGTTTGTAATTCTTTTTTGTCCACCTTAAAATAGGCAGCAACTTGGCTAATAATTTGTTTTGTGGGTTGTCTTTCGTTGCGTTCAATTTTCGCAAGCAAAGAAGTATCCATCGCTAAGTTTTCAGCAACTATTTTTAATGTTTGTCCACTTTCTTCTCTTAAATTTCTTAAAAGTTCTCCAAAAGAGTTATGTTTTTTAACTATTTCCATTTGGTCAATATTTGTCCAAATTTACAAATATTATTTTAATGGACAAATAAAGTCCACAAGATTTTCAAATTATTTTGGGTGTTGGTGGGTTTGGGTTCTTTATTCTGACGGTATGCTCAAGGTTTGGAGAATGTTTCTTAGGATGTCGGCTAACTCTACAATCTACAAATCCTTAACCCCAAACCGCCAATACAATTCTCACTCTTTATCTCTATACAAATCATCCGCTACGCAAATTCTAATCCCATCTGCTAATTTTTATTCAAGCATTTCTATTGAGCAGTTCATTGGTTTTTCACAAATAACATTTAAACAAAGCGTTAAAAATAGGGCAATGGTTTTGCAAATATATTTCACTCTTTTATTTAGAAAGGGTTAAGCTATTTGTAGTAAACCCATAATTCCTACCCAATCGCTTTCCTTATCCTAACCAATTTTACCAATAAATTTTCTAACAAATCTAAGTGCAACATATTTGCACCGTCCGATTTTGCATTTTCGGGTTCGGGGTGGGTTTCTATAAATAAACCATCGGCACCAACGGCAACGGCAGCTTTCGCAATGGTTTCTATTAAAGCGGGTTTACCGCCCGTAACGCCGCTTGTTTGGTTGGGTTGTTGTAACGAGTGCGTACAATCCATAACTACGGGTACGTTAAAAGCCCGCATTTCGGGGATTCCTCTAAAATCAACTACCATATCTTGGTAGCCAAAAGTATTGCCACGGTCGGTAAGCATTACGTTTTGGTTGCCAGCTTCTTTAACTTTATCAACTGCAAATTTCATTGCCCCAGCCGATAAAAACTGTCCTTTTTTAATATTAACCACTTTACCTGTAAGTGCTGCGGCAGTTAAAAGTTCGGTTTGGCGACATAAAAAAGCGGGTATTTGCAAAACATCAACATAAGCGGCAGCCATTACAGCTTCGTGGCTTTCGTGTATATCGGTAACGGTGGGTATATCAAACTCGTGGCCAATGCGTTCTAAAATTTTTAGTGCTTTTTCGTCGCCAATACCCGTAAAAGAATCTACCCTACTTCGGTTTGCTTTGCGGTACGATCCTTTAAAAATATAAGGAATTTCTAACCTATCGGTAATGTTAACTATTTTATCGGCAATGCGTAAAGCCATATCTTCGCTTTCGATGGCGCAAGGCCCAGCCATTAAAAAAAAATTGCCCGATGTTGTATATTGTAATTTATTTAAAATCATTTTTTAAAATATTTGGGTATTTAGTTACCCAGTTCCGACATAAATTTTATTCTCATCAACTGTATTTCTTCCCAATTATAGTCATCGGTACCTAGTTCTTTTAAAGCGGCATCTATCGAGTCTATTTCGGCAGTTTTAAAATAATCAAAAACCTCGTCTTGGCGGTCTTCGTCTATCATTTCATCAATAAAATAATTTAAATTTAGTTTAGTGCCCGAGCTAACAATTGATTCTACCTCCTTTAAAATATCTTCATACGATATCCCTTTCGATGATGCAATAACCTCTAATGATACCTGCCTATCAATATTTTGTATAATAGAAACTTTTAACGCAGATTTATTTGCCGTTGTTTTTACCACAAAATCTATAGGGCGATCTATATCATTATCCTCAACATATTGTTTAATAACTTCTATAAATGCTGTACCAAATTTTGCTGCCTTACCGTTACCCACACCCGATATGTTTTTTAACTCGTCCATATTAATAGGGTAGTGGGTACACATTTCCTCTAACGATGGGTCTTGAAATAAAACAAAAGGAGGTAAGTTTTTCTGTTTGGCAATTTTTTTACGTAAGTCTTTAAGTATTTTTAGCAATTGGGTATCTAAGGCGCCAGTGCCGCCTTGTACGGTATCGTCGTCATCGTCTGATGTGGTGTTGCCAATTGGCCTGTTTAAAATATATTTTACGGTATATGGATTTTTTAAATACTCGTGGCCACTATCGGTAAGGCGTAAAAGACCATAGTCATCAACATCTTTAGCTAAAAAATTATTTAATAAAGCTTGCCTAATTAACGATTTCCATAAAACCAAACCTTCCTCTTTACCCAAACCATAAACAGGTAAAAGGTGGTGTTTGTACGATTGTATGAGTACCGACTCTTCGCCCATTAACACATTTAATATATAGTTATCGTCAAATTTTTCGCCAAAATCTAAAATGGTTTGTAACAGTGTAGGCAAAAATTCTTCGGCATTAAAGTATTCTTTTTGTGCTTGGCAATTGTCGCATTTTTCGTCGCAAAGGGCATCGTCAAAGTTTTCGCCAAAATAATGCAGTATTTGTTTTCGCCGGCACACTGCCGATTCTGAATAATCAATAACCTCTTTTAATATTTGTGTGCCAATTTCACGCTCCGATACTGGCTTGTCTTTCATAAACTTAGTAAGCTTTTCAACGTCTTTTTCGGCGTAAAATGCAATACAGTTTCCTTCGCCACCATCTCGGCCAGCTCTACCGGTTTCTTGATAGTAACCTTCCATACTTTTGGGTATATCGTGGTGAATTACGTAGCGCACATCGGGCTTATCAATGCCCATACCAAAGGCAATGGTTGCTACAATCACATCAACATCTTCCATCAAAAACTTATCTTGGGTATCGGCCCGGGTTTTAGGCTCTAAACCAGCGTGGTACGGTAAAGATTTTATCCCATTAATGGCTAAAGCGTTTGATACTTCTTCCACCTTTTTACGGCTAAGGCAGTAAATAATGCCCGACTTGCCCATATTATTTTTCACATAGCGTATAATATCTTTAATTACATCTCGCTTTGCTTTTACTTCGTAATATAAGTTTGGACGGTTAAACGATGATTTAAACAAGTTGGCATCCGTCATTTGCAAGTTTTTCTGAATATCTTGCTGTACTTTGGGTGTTGCCGTAGCGGTTAATGCAATAATTGATAAATTTTCGCTAATATTGTTTATTACTTGGCGTATTCGGCGGTACTCGGGTCTAAAATCGTGTCCCCATTCCGATATACAATGCGCTTCATCAACCGCCACAAACGATACGGTAATGGTTTTTAAAAAATCTACGGTTTCTTGTTTGTTTAACGATTCGGGCGCAACATATAAAAGTTTAGTTTCACCAGCGCTCACATCTTCTTTAACTTTGGTGGTTTCGCCTTTATTAAGGGATGAATTTAAGAAATGTGCTATGTTATCTCGGCCGCCAAATACCCTTAATTGGTCAACTTGGTTTTTCATTAGTGCAATTAATGGCGAAATTACAATGGCTGTTCCCTCGCTCATTAGTGCGGGTAGTTGGTAACAAATAGATTTTCCACCGCCCGTAGGCATAATCACGAAAGTGTCTTTTTTGTTTAAAATACTGTTTATTATAGCTTCTTGGTCGCCTTTAAAGGTATC
>JAYULE010000043.1:0-17801 GCA_043763845.1 Sphingobacteriales bacterium | reverse complement strand
GGTTTAAACCTTGTATTAACTGAGGTAACTCTCGGTATAAAAGTGGTTCGCCACCAGTTAGGCGTATGGTTTCTAAACTTAATTGTTGATGCAGCTTTGCAATTAAATTAATAAAAAAAGAAGCGTTTTTTTGCGGACGATGGTCGGCAATAATATTATCTTCATTACCTAAAGTACAATACACACAATTTAAGTTGCAAACATCGGTAAGGCTTACTCTTAGGTTTTTAAAAGTTCGGTTATGTGGGTCTGTATAAGTAATCATTTATAAAAATAAATTTCTCATAAAAAAATATACGCATTTTTACAAGAAACATTAGTGTAAATATAAAAAATTTAAAACTGTATATTATGTTTTTTGAGCTAATAAACTTTAATAAAACTTATAAAGTTTGTTAAAACAGAAGTGCAGTTCTGCTTATTGGCAATCCCACTTTATATTTAAATCTACAATTGTTTAATACACTTTAATAATAATAAAACCCAACGCAAACATGTATAAACTTAAGTTAATTTATGGCTATTTAATACTAAAATCCTTAATACTTCAATAAATAAAATAAAAAAGCCCCCAATAAATTGGAGGCTAAAAAAAACAAAAAAATATTATTAAGCTTCTGGTTTAGCTTCTTCGGTAGTTTCGGTAGTTGTTTCAACTTCCGTATCGGCAAGTGGAGCTTCTTCTTCAATTACTTCCTCAACAACTGGCGTATTTTTAGCTATTATTGCTGCTGCCATTGCTTCTTTCTTTTTAGTTTCTTCAACTAAAGCGGAGTTTTTAACATCTTGTTTTGCTGCTAATAAACCATCTTTTTGTGATTGTGTTTTACCTGTTTTAGCTTCTAACCAAGTAGCAAATTTTTCGTCGGCTTGTTCTTGAGTTAAAGCACCTTTGGCAATACCACCATTTAAATGATGTTTGTACATTACGCCTTTGGTTGATAATAAAGTACGGGTAGTATCAGTTGGTTGTGCGCCATTACCTACCCATTGTACTGCTTTTTCGAAATTAATTTCAATAGTTGCTGGGTTTGTGTTTGGGTTGTACGAACCTAAACGATCAATAAATTTACCATCTCGTGGTGCCCTAGCATCGGCCACTACTATGTAATAGAATGGGCGGCTTTTTTTACCGTGTCTTTGTAATCTAATTTTAGTTGCCATTTTTTAAATACATTTAAAGTTGCAATTCCTTTTTATTAAGGATTGCAAAAGTAGAAAATTATATCTAAATATCAAGCTATTGTATAAAATATTATTTATATTACCAGTACTTGATTTTTAGTACATATATTTAACCTATACCAACAATACTTTGCTACATGTGTTAAGTATTAAACCATTTTTATGGAAGAAAATCATTTTATTAAATCGCAAAAAAAAGATTTATACACCCAGCCCGATTATTATTTGTTAGATGATTTACTAACCGATGAGCATAAACTAATTCGTAGTTCGGTACGCGAGTGGGTAAAAAGCGAAATAAGCCCTATTATTGAAGATTGCGCTGAAAAAGCTGTTTTTCCTAAACATTTAATTAAAGGTTTAGGTAAGATTGGAGCATTTGGGCCAACAATACCCACACAATATGGCGGTGCAGGGTTAGATTATATTGCCTACGGTATTATAATGCAAGAATTAGAACGCTGCGATTCGGGTATACGTTCAACCGCTTCGGTACAAGGTTCTTTAGTCATGTATCCAATTTATGCTTTTGGTAGCGAGGAACAAAGAAATAAATATCTTCCTAAATTAGCCACTGGAGATTTAGTAGGCTGCTTTGGTTTAACCGAACCTAACCATGGGAGCGACCCAAGTGGTATGCAAACCAACATAAAACTTGACGGGGATCATTATATTTTAAATGGTGCAAAAATGTGGATTTCAAATTCGCCATTTGCTGATATTGCCGTTGTGTGGGCGAAAGATGATGCTAGCATTATTAGGGGCGTAATTGTTGAAAGAGGAATGGAGGGTTTTACAACTCCCGAAACACACAATAAATGGTCTTTAAGGGCATCAGCCACGGGTGAATTGGTTTTCGATAATGTAAGTATCCCGCTAGGAAACATTTTACCTAACATACAAGGCATAAAAGGCCCTTTAAGTTGTTTAAATCAAGCCCGTTTTGGTATTGCTTGGGGAGCAATTGGCGCTGCTATGGATTGTTACGATACAGCATTACGATATGCAAAAGAGCGCTTTCAGTTTGGTAAACCCATAGCTGCGTTCCAATTACAACAAAAAAAATTAGCCGAAATGATTACCGAAATTACCAAAGCGCAATTAATGGTTTGGCGTTTAGGAGTTCTAAAAAACGAGAATAGAGCAAGTCCTGCTCAAATATCAATGGCAAAACGTAATTCGGTACAAACGGCTATAACTACTGCCCGCGAAGCCCGTCAAATTTTAGGAGCAATGGGTATAACTGGCGATTACCCAATTATGCGCCACATTATGAATTTAGAATCGGTAATAACTTACGAAGGTACACATGATATTCATTTACTTATTACGGGGTTAGATATTACAGGCGAAAATGCATTTAGTTAAAAGCCATATTTAATTGTTGGCAGGTGTAAGTATTATTTCTATTCATATATTTTTCAAAAAAAATTAGAAACAAAAAAACCATCTCAAACTAAATTTGAGATGGCTAATACTATTTAAAGCTTGTTATTAATACAATAGGAATACAACTCTACGGTTTAGTTGACGACCTTTTGCAGTTTTGTTAGTTGCAATAGGTTGAGTTTTACCGTAACCTACCGATTCTATTTTAGAACCATTAGCACCTTTAGAAATCAAATAGTTTTTGATTGCTTCTGCTCTGTCTTTTGATAACATAAGATTTGCCTCGGCACCGCCAACATTATCTGTATGACCAGATAATTTTAAATTAAAGTTTTTGTTTACTAATAAATCAGCAACTTTATCTAAACTTGGGAATGATTTAGATCGGATTGTAGATTTTCCTAAATCAAATTCAAGATTTTTTACAGCTTCTTTTAATATTTTTTTATCTGCATCTGTAATGTAAATTTTAACATCAGCTGGTTTATTAACTATAAAAGAAGGTAATGGACAACCTGCACCATCAACTTTTATTGTTGTTGGCGTGTTAGGGCATTTGTCAAAATAATCAGCAACACCATCGTTATCGGTATCGGTCATAAATTTTTTCTGCTCTTCTAACATTCTAGCATTTTCGGCAGCAAGTTTAGCTGCTTCAGCTGCCATAACCGCTTTTTCAGCTTCTAACTCTTTTCTTAAATCATCATATTTTGCATCAAAACCAGATATAATATTGGCTATTGGATTAACTCTACCTAAAGCTGGTTTTGCTTTTTTGCCTAAAATAAATTCTAATCCACCGTAAGCATAACCAAATTTATCATTTGCGTTATTATAAACACCATCAAAAGCGTCTGTGTCTGTAAAACCAATTTTGTAACCTAAGTCTAAGTTTATAACCGAACTTAAAGTTATTTTAGTACCTACAGATACTGGTATAAACAACATTTGGCCCGTATTAGTTACACCTTTAACGTTAGCTTTTGAAGTTAAAAAGGTTGAATAATTCATTAAACCAACACCAATTGTACCGTAAGGTAAAAAAGCTGCTTTCTTGCGTAAAAAACTGATGTTACCAAAAGTAACGTTGGTTGATAAACTACCCGACCAATTAATATCAGTATCAAATGTCCATGGTCTGTTTGGTGTCATTGTTCTGCCCGAGTTTGATCCTCTTACACTTCCCATTAAAAAATCGGCTTGAAAGCCTAATGTGTGGCCAAATTGTTGTTTTAGAAAAAAACCATAACCTGGTTTAAAACTGTAGTTAGAAAAATCGTCTCTGGTACCAACTGCTGTAAGCGGCATTAAAGCGCCTCCGTTTATACCAAAAGACATGGTTCTAAAAGCCGAATAAACCTTAGTTGGTGTAACCGAAGCCGAACTTTCCATTTTAGTAATGTCTTGAGCCATTAACTGGCTACTTAAACCCAATAAAGATAGAGTTAATAATTTTTGTAATGTTTTTGATTTCATATATTTTATGGTTTAACCTAAATGCACAAAATTCTTTAGTTTAATTTAGCATATAGGGTTAGTAACTTTCGATAAAAGTAAATAATTAGATTTAATTTTATGTTAAGAAAATAATTTTATTTTAAATTATTTAAAATTTAATAATTATTTAACGGTGTTATATCACTATCTATTTAAGTTTTTTAATAACTAGTTTACTTTTATTTTAATATTGAACAAACTACATAAACTTTTAGTTTAAGTTATTTGTTGTAACTTTTCTAGCATTGTTTTACTCAAAGTTTTATTTGTTACCAGTATATAGCCGTACATTTGAAATTATTATTTTAATTAATTCAATAATTTCAATGAAAAAATTTGTAGGCAAGTTTCATTACCTAACTCAAGATTTAGCCAATTTTAGCCATTTACAGCAAGCAATAATGGCCTGCCAAACTGGAGCAAACTGGATACAATATCGTTGTTTTAGTAAAACCGATGAAAAAATGCTTGAAGAAATACACCCAATCGCCCAAATTTGTGATGATTGGGGAACTACTTTAATTATTACTGAACACTATCATTTATTAAAATTGGCCGACATACAAGGTGTACACATTGAAGATATGGATGCCGATTTGAATGCTATTAGAGCATATATTGGTAATGATAAAACCTTAGGAGCATCAGCTAACACGATACAACAAATTATAAAACAGCATAATAACAGTGCAGATTATGTAGGTTGCGGGCCATACGGCCACACAAATACAAAACCAAACACAGAGAGCCACTGGGGTTTGCAAGGATATAAAAATGCTGCAACCCAATTACAACAAATGGGCATTCAAATACCTTTAATAGCGGCTGGAGGTATTAGTTTAAACGATGTTGAACCCTTATTACAAACTGGTATTTATGGTGTTGCAGTTTCCGAATCTATAAATAAAGCTATTAATCCTCAACAAGCCTTTAAAGATGTTTACCAATGCGTATACTAACATTTTTTAAGTGAGTAGCCACCATATTGTTAGAGACAAACAAGAACCCGCACTTGTTATTTTAGATCTTGAAAACTTTGACAAAGAACATTTGGGGCAGCTTTTAGAGTGGAGCCCTACGGTTTTAGTTGCTCAAAATGTGTATGAGAAAGTAGTATCAATGGGTATAAAAATTGATGTATTAATTTGCAATCAAGAAAAAAAAATACAATTACAAGAAGCTATAAAATATATTGAAATAAATTTTGATAGAGATGTACTACCCGCAAGTCTCAATTTTTTTATTTCTCAACATTACCCAGCGGTAAATATAATATGCAAAAACTTTAATTTAACCACTATTAAACAATATATTAGTAAAATTGATTTAGTTATTTTTAGTAACAATAAAAAATGCTACCCTATTAAAACGGGCTTTAGTAAATGGAGTGCTGGTAATTCCTTGATTGAGGTTTTAGGCCGTTCGTTTGGTTACCAAGGTTTAAAAAAGCTAACTGAGAATAAATTTATAACCGTAAAAGATGGTTTTTTTAGTTTTTCTTTCGACGATGACTATATATTTTTAGTAGAAAATTTGTAAACTTGATTAATGATTAAAAAGTTATAGAAAATTATGTATTAAATAATTATTCAAAATAACAGCAACAAAAAATAAATTGTACTTTTAATTATAAAATATTTTACCTAACATTGCACTCCGAAATTTCGGGTCGGTTAACTTAAATTAGTTACCGTTTTAATAGCTTATAATAATGGATTTAGTAAAGTTTGTAGAAGAGCAGGTAGTAGCAAAAGCAACCCTGCCAGTGTTTAAAGCAGGAGATACCGTTAGTGTACATTACACCATTCGCGAGGGTAATAAAGAACGTGTACAGGTTTACCAAGGCGTTGTAATACAAAGAAACAGTTCAAATGCTACCGAAACTTTTACAGTACGTAAAATTTCGAATGGTATTGGTGTTGAGCGTATTTTTCCAGTAAATTCGCCAAATATCGCTAAACTAGAAGTTAATAATGTTGGTAAAGTACGCCGAGCAAAAATTTATTACATTAGAGAACTTACTGGTAAAGCTGCTCGTATCAAATCTAAAAGAGTTTAGTTTTTTTATAATAATTATTGCCTTTCTTATTTTAAGAAGGGCTTTTTTGTGCCTTTATTTTTGAGGGTGTGTAATTTAAATACTTAAAATTGTATTTTTACTTTTTAATATGAATAATCAATTTTATCACCAAATATTTTGGGGCAATTCTATAAAAAACTATGTCTTGTTTTTTTGCTTTCTTTTAGTTGGTTTTATTGCTAAAAAATTCTTTTCCAAAATATTAAGCAGGGCTTTTTTTTTATTGTTTAAAAAATTTTACACACACTCCAGCCCCCAAAAATTTCATCAATTATTGCTACAACCTATAGAGTTTTTGGTGGCTATTATACTTGTTTACTCGGCAGTTAACCAATTAGACTATCCCTTAAATGAAATAATTTTTAGGCGAATAACTTACGTTGATAAAGCACAAAAAATATTTACAATAACCTTAATAGAAGTAATTGATAAAATTTTTACTTTATTAGTTATTATATCATCAGTACGTATTGCCCTTAAAATTGTAGATTTTATTGCTCATATTTTTGCCTATAAAGCATCTTTAACCGAATCAAGAATGGACGACCAAATGGTACCATTTTTAAAGGAACTTTCTAAAATTTTGATAATTATTACTTGTGTTTTTGTAGTAATGGGTGCGGTTTTAAATATGAATGTTGCCACCATTATTGCTGGCTTAGGTATTGGTGGTTTAGCAATAGCTTTAGCAGCACAAGATACTTTACAAAATTTATTAGGTTCGTTTACCATTTTTGCCGATAAACCTTTTGTAGTAGGCGATTTAGTGCATATAGAAGGTTACGATGCAGTGATAGAAAGAGTAGGCTTTAGAAGTACGTTACTGCGCACCTTAGATAAAACGCTGGTTATTATCCCTAATAAAAAAATGATTGATAGCCCATTAGAAAATCTAACGCTACGCAACCTTCGCCGAGTTGAGTTTAATATAAGTCTGCCCTATTATACCAAGCCCGATGTAATGAAAAAAATATCGAAGCAAATAAAAGATTTTATTAATCAACACTCAAAAACCAGTAACGATACTATTGTGGTTTTTAACGCCTTTAGTGCTTCATCGTTAGATATAAAAGTACTTTATTATATAGAAATTGTTGAATACGAAATTTATATGGAAATAAAAGACGAAATTAATTATAAAGTAATGGAATTTGTATTGGCTAATGGAGCAAATTTTGCATACCCAACTACCACCGTTTATCATCAAGATAACAGTTCGGATATGCCTACTTAAATAATTTTTTAATTGCGTTTTTTTTTTCAAATTTTTCATTAAGCAAGTCCAATGCGTGATATTACACACAAACAAATAACCCTACGTACTGCAAAAGCCATGGCAGTAATTTTTTGTAGCGAAACAACTTTACAAACCATAAAAGACAATAAACTACCTAAAGGTAATTTGTTTGATGTTGCAAAAGCTGCAGGATTTATCGGCGCAAAGCAAACCCCTACACTTTTGCCACATTGCCACCCCGTAGCCATTGATGCAATGGATATTAGTTTCCAATTTTTAGATAAAATCACACACCAACACCTTTTTAAAGAAAATATTTTTGATAAAACTGGAATTATAATAACTGGCGAAGCTAAATCTATTGGACGCACTGGCATAGAAATGGAAATGCTTACTGCCGTAAGTGTTGCCGCATTAGAAATTTACGATATGCTTAAACCTATAGATAGCGCTTTAGAAATTGGGCATATAAAATTATTAGAAAAAAAAGGCGGAAAAAGCGATCGGAAAAAATTCTTTTCAACTCCACCTAGTTGTGCCATCTTAGTTTGCTCTGATAGTACCGCCGAAGGAAAACGAGAAGATAAAAGCGGCATCCTGATAAAGGAAATGTTACAAAGCGTAAACGCAAACGTAATTGAATACCAAATAGTACCCGATGATAAAACCCAAATACAACAACAAATACAAAAATGGGTGGCGCAAGATGTGCATTTTATTTTCACAACTGGCGGTACAGGTTTAGGCCCACGAGACAATACAGTTAACGCAGTTAAAGAAGTTTTAGAGCGAGATGCAGATGGCATAACCGAAGCTATGCGTAGTTTTGGCCAAATGCGCACACCAGTTGCAATGATGAGCCGTGGCGTGGCTGGTTCTATTGGCAACACCTTAATTGTAACTTTACCAGGAAGTTGCGATGGTGCTCGGGAATCGTTGGAAGCAATTTTACCAGCTGTTTTTCATGCCCGTAAAATGATGAAAGGCGGAGGACATTAAAAAATGGCACATCTTATACCATACCCAAATGCATTAGAAATTGTACTAGCAAACGCTTACAGTTTTGGTGAGGAAATTATAGATATTGATATTTCGCTAAACCGTGTATTGGCCGAAGATATTTATGCCGACCGTAATTACCCACCTTTTAATAGGAGCGCAATGGATGGTATTGCAGTTGCGATAAGAGATATTGATAATGGTGTAAATCACTTCACTATTATCGAAACTATTTATGCAGGGCAAAGCAGCAATTTAATTTTAAAACCCGGCCAATGCTTTAAAATTATGACAGGTGCAGCTGTGCCGCTTTGCGCTGATGCCGTAATAAGGGTAGAAGATATTGAAGTAAACCAACAAATTGCCAGCATATTAGCTAATGATGTACACCTTTTTCAAAATATTGCTATTAAAGGGCAAGATTTAAAAGATAGCGAGTTGGCAATTTCAATAAACACCAAAATAACACCCCCAGTAATTGGCTTATTGGCAACAATAGGTAAAAGCAAAATAAAGGTAAACAAGTTGCCTAGGGTGGCTTTAATTACAACAGGCGGCGAGGTAAAAGATATAAACGATGAAGTTTCGATTGTACAAATTCGTAACAGCAACCAACACCTTATTAAGGCTTTGCTAAAACAAAACAATATCCAATCTGTATTTTGCCAACATATAATTGATAATGAAAAACTTCTATTTGATGGTATAAAAAAATATTTGGATGTAGATATTTTAATTATTTGCGGTGGCGTATCGGCTGGCGATGCCGATTATGTGCCAGCAGTTTTAAATACTTTGGGCGTAAAAAAACTATTTCACAAGGTTGCCATAAAACCCGGCAAACCTATTTGGTGCGGCAAAAAACAAAATGGAGCAATGGTTTTTGCTTTGCCAGGCAATCCGTTTTCTTGTTTGGTAACGTTTAAAATATTTATCGAACCCTATATAAATAAATGTATAGGATTGTCCCAAAAAGCAAACAAAACGTTGCCATTAAACAATCATCGTATCAAAAAAACTAAATTCGATGAGTTTTTTCCTGTAATTATTCACCAAGAAAATAAAACCTTAAACAGCGTAGCCATTAATGGCTCGGGCGATATACGGCTTGGCTTACAGGCAAATGCGCTTGCTTTGCACCCAACTAAAACGGGCGATATTGAGCCAAACACAATTCTTACTTATTGGTACATCTAAACATTTGTTATTTATTTGGGCGTGTCCCCATGCCAACACACACAAAATACCAACGCTAGGGTCGGGCTTTTCGCTACAATAATTTTGCTCCCCCTATCTCCCTTTGGGTTAGGGGAGCAAAATTGATTTTCACTTCAATCCCTCACGCAAAAAAATAAGCCATAAAAACAATTACAACAAAGTAATTTAAACCTATTAAGCCGTTTGCAGTGTAAAATTTTCCAATTTTTTATTATCAGTTATTAAAATACTTTTACTTTCTATAGCAATGCAACCTTCACTAACCAATTCGTTTATTGTTCTAAAAACAGTTTCGTAAGTGGCACCTACATACGATGCTAAATCTTGCCTAGATAAAGTAATATCTATTGCGCCATCTTTTTTTCCAAACTTTTCTTCAAACTGAAGTAATGCTTGGGCAACCCTACCTTTAACGCTCATATGTGCAAGGTTTCTCATTTTACGTTCCGATTCTTGTAACTCATCGGCAAAAAATATCATTAATTTAAGTGTAAAATCAAGATTTACCTTTAAAGTAGTATAAAAAAAAGCCAAATCAATAAAACAAACAGAAGCGTTTTCTAACGCCGTTGCCGACATTGGGTATATTGTACTTTTACTACTTAACCCCCTATGTCCAAAAATACTACCTTTATTAGCTATGCGCAAAATCAGCTCCTTTTCGCTACCCCATTTTTTATGAATTTTTATATTTCCCTCATAAACAAAATAAACACCTATAACTTCATCTCCTTCGTTAAAAATAACTTCTCCTTTTTTTACTTCGTATATTTTCTTGTTTACATTAATGGCTGGCAACCACTCAGGCAAACAATTTTTACTTAAATAACAATTATCTATACCAAATTCCCTTTTGCTTGTCTTCATTTTTAAGTTTATATATAAAAGATATGTATGTTTTTTCTTTTAATGGGTGTAATTTGTAAAAATACAAGGGTTTAATTACAATAATTTTTAAAATGTTACCATTTTATGTCATTTTATCTAAATTTTTAATACTTATTTCATGTTAATACTTGTAAATACTATAAAAATAACCAAATATTTATTGCAAAAAATATAATTTACTAAATAATTGAGGCTTTATATTTATAAAATTTGTTAAAAAATGACTATTTTGTAATTTTTATCATATAAATTACACATTTTAACTATAATATTTTTAATATAATATGATATTTAATATATTTATAGTGTTAAACAATTGCATTAATTAATAAAAACAATAACAAATAAAAAAACCCATTACGGGTGCAACCGTAACGGGAGTAATTAGGCTAAAAAAATCCGTAAACCCTTAACCCAAAACAAATGTATCGAAAAATTAAACTTATTATCACAATCGCAATTTTATTTGCAATTACATTACAAACAAGTAAAAGCTATGCACAATTTACCCTAAATGGGCAATTACGTACACGTGGCGAACACCGCAATGGTTTTGCCAATTTAATACCCAAAGCACAAGAAGCTACCAACTTCATATCGCAACGTACTCGCCTAAACTTTGGCTACAAATGGGATAGGGTAACTTTTGGTGTAAGTATGCAAGATATTAGGGTTTGGGGGCAAGATGCATCAACCATTAGCCCTGCCGATGGTAACAAACTAATGCTACACGAAGGTTGGGCCGATATTACACTACTAAATATGGCCGATACCACACTAAAAACAAAATTTATTGATAACCTTTCCCTTAAAATTGGTCGCCAAGAATTAATTTACGATGATTCAAGGTTAATTGGCAACTTAGATTGGTTACAACAAGGAAGGCGGTTTGATATGGCTTTATTAAAAGCAATGCACCACGGCTGGGCTTTAGATATTGGTTATGCTTTTAACCAAAACAGCGAAACGTTTATCAACACTTTTTACACCCCAGGCAATACCCCTGCTTATGTAAAAAATAGTGAAGGCAATTTAGTGGCAGTACCAACGGGTATGGTGCCTTTATTGGCAGCAAACGGCAATAGCGCTAAAAATGGTAACTTTAATTTCGCAAGCCCGGCGGGTACTAATGCCACTACTCAAAATTATAAAAACTTTGTGAGTGTGTACTTAAGCAAAAAATTTAATCAAACCAAGGTTTCGGCTTTGTATTTTAACGATGATTTTACGCAATACAACTTAGATAGTGTTGGTGGCGGAGGCGGTCAATTATATGTTCGTAATTTTAACACCAACAAAACCGTTGACCGTTATACTTATGGTGGTATGATAGTACACACTTTAGGAAACGCATCGGGCTTTGGTAAAATTGCCATTAATGGTGCTTACTATCACCAAGCGGGTATGGATAGGGATAGCAAAAAATTAAATGCCTACACATACACAGCATCTGCCACCTATAGTAAAGGAAAATTTACCGCTGGCCCAGGTTACGATTATTTATCGGGCAACACAAAAGCTACTACCGCAACTGAAACCAAACGTTTCGACCCATTATACGGTACACCACACAAGTTTTGGGGCTTAATGGATTTCTTTTACGCACCCACAGGTTCGCCTGCTGCTGGTTTAAAAAATGCGTATTTTAAAACTAAGTTTACCGCCAACCGATACTCGTTAGCTGCCGATTACCACTATTTTGAAGTTGCCAACGAGATGGCTGCCACAACACAAAAAAAATTAGGTAACGAGCTTGATTTAACCCTAACCTACAACTTAAACAAGTTTACTTCTATAGATTTAGGCTATTCGGTAATGAAAGGTACCGAAGCCTTAACCTTTGCAAAAGGGCAGGCAACCACACCAGCAATAGCTGCCACTTTTGAGAAAACTGCTCAATTTGCATACTTCTCTATCAACATTAAACCCGATTTTTTATTTACCAAACCAGTAGCTATCAAAAACTAACTTAAACATCCCATTAAAATAAAAAACAATGAAAAAGATAATATATAAAACAATAAAAATATCGGCACTCAGTGTGCTTTTATTGGCAACTTTAACATTTAATAGCATTGCACAAGGCAAAAAAATTAAACTAGGTTTTATTCCTTTAACCGATTGTGCACCTTTAGTTGTTGCCAAAGAATTAGGCTTATTTGCCAAATACGGGGTCGATGTTGAGCTTTCAAAAGAATCATCGTGGGCAAATATTAGAGACAAAGTGTTAAATGGCGAGCTGGATGCCGCACATTGCCTTTACTCCATGCCATTTTCGGTTTATACAGGCATCGGCGGTAAGCCAGGTTCCGAAATGAAAATTGCAATGACACTTAACAACAACGGCCAAGGAATTACTTTATCTAAAGATTTTTGCGGACTGGTAGGTTTTAAGGAAGTTAACAAAGTAGCTGCTGCTGTTAAAAAAGTAGAAGCCCGAAAAGAAGTAACTTTTGCAATGACTTTTCCAGGAGGTACACACGATATTTGGTTACGTTACTGGATGGCTGCTGCGGGTATCAACCCAAAATCGGTAGGTATAATTACCATTCCTCCGCCACAAATGGTTGCCAATATGAAAGTTGACAATATGGAAGGTTATTGTGTAGGCGAACCTTGGAACGGTGTTGCCGTAGCACAAGGCATTGGTTTTACCCACATTGCATCGCAAGATTTATGGAATAACCACCCCGAAAAAGCCTTAGTTACAAACGCCGATTTTGCTAAAACCAACCGAGCCGATTTAAAGAAAGTAATGAAAGCCATAATTGAAGCCTGCAAATGGTTAGATGTAATGAAAAATCGTAAAAAAGCCGCTACTTGGTTAACTAAACCTTATTATGTAAACGCCCCGCTTGCAGTTATCGAAGCTAGGTTATTAGGTTCTAACGATTTAGGTTGCGATTTAGGCGTACAAAAATACAAAGACAATTGTATGCGTTTTTACAACAATGGTATTGTAAACGCCCCACTAAAATCGTACTCTATGTGGTTTATGGCACAATATGTAAGGTTTGGGATGCTTAAAGCAGAGCCTAATTACGCAGTTGTAGCCGATAAAATTGTGTTAGACGATATTTATGCCGAAGTAGCCAAAGAAATGAACGTACCTGCACAACCAGATATGAAAGCGTTTAAAACCAATTACGATGTAATCTTTGATCCTAACAACATCCCCGCTTATTTAAAAGCAACAAAAAGATAATTAAAACTTTTCGGGTAGATAATATTCATCTGCCCGTTTTTTAAAATAAAATAAAATGAAAAAAGAAAAGCTAATAAATTTTATTTACGATATCTTGTTTTTTATAGCAAGTATGGCCATTTTAATTGCTATTTGGGAAATAATATCAAGGGTTACCAAAAACGAAATACCAGGCCCTTTGGCTACTTTAACCATTTTTAAAGAGCTAATGCAAGAACCCTTTTACGACCGTGGCCCTAACGATAAAGGCATTGGAAACCAATTATTAAGTTCGTTATACCGAGTGTTTTTAGGCTTTGGTGCAGGTAGTTTAATTGCTATACCGCTAGGATTATTAATGGGAAGCTCAAAATTAATGATGCGTTTGCTAAACCCAATTGTGCAAATTTTACGTCCAGTTTCGCCATTAGCTTGGTTTCCTTTAGGTTTATTGGCATTTCACGCTGCCGAAGGTGCAACTATATTTATTATTATTATCACCTCACTTTGGCCAACGTTAATTAACACCGCTTTTGGCGTTTCAAGCATACCGCAAGACCATAAAAACGTAGGCACCGCTTTTGGTTTTTCTAAATGGAAATATCTTACCAAAATATTAATCCCATTCTCGTTACCGCACATAATTACAGGTTTACGCCTTTCCATAGGTATAGCTTGGATGGTTATTGTGGCCGGCGAAATGTTATCGGGTGGTGTAGGTATTGGTTTTTTTGTTTGGGATAGCTGGAACGGATTGTCGTTAGAAAAAATATTAGTAGCCATTATTATCATTGGCTTAGTAGGAGTAATTTTAGATAAAATGTTTAACGCTTTACAAAACGCTTTTGCGTGGGATAAGTAAAAGGTTTTAAAAGCTAAACTTTAGCTAAATATAAAAGCGATAGGCTTAGCAACCTTTGCGTAAAACCTTTGCACCCTTTGCAGTAAAATTTTTAATTTTTTTTAACGCAAAGAACGCAAAGTGAAGGCGCAAAGAACACAAAGCTGGAAGCAGAAAAAACGTTAGCTAGGTAAAATGCGATACACTTAGCGACCTTTGCGTAAAACCTTTGCACCCTTTGCGTGAAATTTTTATACCGCCAAGAACGCAAAAAATTAACGCAAAGTAAACAAAGCTGCAAGCAGAAAACATCAAAAATTAAACAAAATCATTAAAAATTAATACAATGATGCAAGAACTTGAAACAACAGAAAATACAACACCATTAACCGAAACCACACCCGAAATAGCCATTGCTATTAAAAACGTTAGCGTTTCTTTTAAAACTAAAAAAGGCGTTTTTAACGCCTTAAACAATATTAGTTTAGATATTAAACGTGGCGAAATTGTAACCTTAATTGGCCATTCGGGTTGCGGTAAATCAACCTTAATGAACACAGTATCGGGTATGGTTGCCCCAACAAGTGGCACCGTTATAGCTAACGATAAAGTGGTTAAAGGCCCAGGGCCCGATAGAGGAATAGTTTTCCAAAACTACTCGCTACTGCCTTGGTTAAGCGTTTTTCAAAATATTTACGAAGCAGTTGACTCGGTAATGAAAGATAAAACCGCTGCCGAAAAACGAGAAATTGTAAATAACAATTTAGATATGGTGAATTTAATGAGCCATAAAAACAAGTTGCCCGGCCAACTATCGGGCGGTATGAAACAGCGTGTTGCCATTGCTAGGGCTTTTGCCATTAGTCCTAGTATATTATTACTAGACGAACCTTTTGGCGCTTTAGATGCCTTAACCAAAAGCGATATGCAAATAGAATTACTAAAATTATGGAATTTAGCAAACCGCGATAAAACCATAGTTATGGTAACCCACGATGTTGAAGAAGCCATCTTTTTATCGGACCGAGTGGTTGTGATGAACAACGGCCCAGCGGCTACCATCAAAAAAATTGTAGATATTAACTTACCAAGGCCAAGAAACAAGAAAGATATTGCTCACGATCCAGAATATATTAAAATACACGACGAATTATTAACGCTATTGTTCAACAAATTGTCTATAAACGATTAAAAAAGCATTAAAAGCAAATCATGATGGTAGTTAACAACCAACCCTTAGAAAAACTTAAAATATTCTCCCTTTCGGGGATACAAATGCAAACATTCCACATAAGCTGGCTCACATTTTTTGTTTGTTTCTTTGGTTGGTTTGGGTTAGCACCATTAATGCCCACCATTCGGGCCGATTTAGGTTTAAGTAAAGCCGAAGTTGGTAACACCATAATTGCAGCCGTTTCGGCAACAATATTTGCCCGCTTACTTATTGGTAAATTGTGCGATAGTTGGGGGCCACGCAAAACCTACACTGCACTTTTAGTGGTTGGTGCTTTCCCAGTTATGCTAGTAGGATTGGCACAAACTTACGAGGTATTTTTATTATTTAGGTTAGCCATTGGGGTAATTGGGGCATCGTTTGTAATCACTCAGTTTCATACCTCGGTAATGTTTGGCGCCAAAGTAAAGGGAACAGCAAACGCTGTTGCTGGCGGTTGGGGCAATTTAGGCGGCGGTGTAACCAATATGCTAATGCCAGTAATTTTTGCGGTAATTGTAGGTTTTGGTTATACATCGGCACAAGCTTGGCGATACGCAATGGTTTTTCCAGGTGCAATGCTTTTAGTAATGGCTTTTGTTTATTTTAAATACACAAAAGATACCCCACAAGGCAATTACGATGAAATAAATTACCAGAAAAAAGCAGCTACAAAAACCGATTGGCGCATTTTAGCCGATTGGCGAGTGTGGAGTTTAGCATTAGCCTACGCCGTTTGTTTTGGTATGGAAATCACCTTCGATGGCGTAGCAGCATTACATTTTACCGATAATTTTAACCTTAGCCAAGGTTCGGCAGGTTTTTGGGCAGGTATTTTTGGCTTTATGAATTTATTTGCCCGAGCCATTGGTGGCATAGCTGCCGATAAAGTAAATACCAAGTACGGTATGCGTGGCAAAGGTATTTTACTGGCTTGTTTATTGGTTTTAGAAGGCATTGGCATTGTACTGTTTTCTTATGCGGGATCGTTAGAAATGGCAATTATATCAATGCTTGGCTTTGCCATGTTCTTAAAAATGGCCAACGGAACCACTTACGCCATCACTCCATTTATCAATGAAAAAAATGTAGGAATGGTGAGTGGCATTGTAGGTGCAGGCGGAAACGTAGGCGGTATGCTGTTTGGTTTCTTATTCAAATCGGAAAGTATTACTTACGTGGAGGCATTTCAATATATCGGTTACGTAGTTATTGCCGTTGCCGGGATTGTGTTGTTAACAAGGTTTAGAGGTTCGGGCTTTCAGGCCTCGGGCGATGGGCTTTCGGGCGACGGGCTCTCGAGCGACGGTCTCCCTGGCAGCAAGCCACAGGCTTTGGCAACTGCGTTAACAACAGTCGAAAATTAAAAAACTACCAACTGCAACCATGATATTACTAACTGCAACCATAAAATTACTCGCTGCAACCGTAATTTTATCATCCGCTACCCTACCACCCCACATTCCTCACGTTCTTCGTTCAATCCCCCCTTCGGGGGTTAGGGGGATTACCTCAACATTACCACCCGCAACGTTAGTATTGCAACCCGCAACGTTAGTATTGCAACCCGCAACGTTAATATTACCACCCGCAACGTTAATATTACAGCCTACAATAAAAAAAATAAAATATTTAACTAAAAATAACCTTAATTTAATGATAAAAGCAATAGCAAACCAAATAGGCTGCTCGAAGCCCGATAGCCCAAAGCCATTTGCGTTAGGGATTGCAGCGGAAAGCCCACAGGCCCTTTTGGGGGCCGAGGACTTGCAGCGTAAAGCCCGACCCTTTTTCGGGGAACGCCCAAAAAATAAAAGCAAACAACTAGCTAAAAGCCAACTGCCAAAAGCCCTAACAAACCGAACAAACAGCTAAAAGCCAACCGCCAAAAGCCCTAACAAACCAAACAAACAGCCCGAAGCCCACAAAATGTCAAGAAACAAAAAAAACTCCCTTTCATCTATCTGCTGCTACTGCGGTACGGGTTGTGGTGTGCTTTTAAGTAAAGATAAAAACGGAACGGTAACTTTAGAGGGAGATGAAAGTCATCCATCGAGCAAGGGAATGTTG
>JAYULE010000042.1:0-4663 GCA_043763845.1 Sphingobacteriales bacterium | reverse complement strand
TACGTAAAAAATACTCACATTGGATTCTGCCGTTGATTTCTTATTAATGGTTGTAGTAAAATAAAAAAAATCAACTTTTATTTTTCCCTTTCGGGGATTGCTTTTGTGGCTACACCCCAATGGAGAAAGTGGTACTCACAACTTTGAAAAAATTTACATACGATTTTAATAAAATAAAAACAGGCTATTAACCTGTTTTTCTATAATTGCATTTCTAGAAAGCTTATTTTATTTCAAATACAGCTCTAATTTGGTATGAGAGTTTAATTTTTTTAAAATCAATATCGGGCATGGGTGCAGGAGCATCTTGCTGAGCCATTTCACCTTTCATGGCCATAGTACGGTACATAGGTTGTGGTGTGTACTCGTTATAAATTTCTTGAATATCTATTGCACCACCCATTTTTTCGCCAATTCCGCTAAGTAAGAAATTTGCTTTTTCTTTTGCGTTTTGCAAAGCTTTAAGTTTTAAATCCTTTTTAAACATCTCTAATTTAGAGTGACTATAGCTTTCAACATTAGTATATGCAACACCTTTTGCATCAACTGCGGAAATAATATCGTTTAACTTGTTTAAATCTTTAAGTTTTAAAGTGTATTGTTTGCTAGCCAAAAACATAGGGTTTCGCTTTTTTTCCCAGTAATTTTGGTATGATGATATGTTGTTTATCATAAAATCGGCATTGGCTATACCTGCTTTTATAACAGCGGTTTGCAACTGCTTTTCTAAGTCGTCAATACTAATTTTTTTCTTGTTGGAGGTCATGTATTCTTGTAAAGAAATAGCAACATAAATCTCGTCTGGTGTAATTTCTTGTTCGGCGGCACCCGTAACTTCAATTTTTTTGCGGGTATCTAAAACCTGAGTAAAACCAGTTAAGAAAGTGCATGCAATAAGTGTAGATAAAATAAATTTTTTCATGAATTTTTTAAATTTTTAAATGTTTTAATTATAGTTTTGGATACGAAATTACTGAAATGGTTTAAATGCAAAATAAATTTTTAAAACAAAAACATTTACACCTCAAACAATGCTAATCAAAAATCAGCCCATTTTTTAATTTTATGGTTTAAATTGAATATATTATACCAAATTGCTAGTTGATTTTTAATTAAATAATTTATTTAAAATAATAACTCTAGCTATGTTGCGATTACCAAACTATTTATTGATATTTGCAAACTCTTTAAAAAGATAGTTTAATAAGTATAAAGATATATAATCATGTCAAGAATTTGTGATTTAACAGGAAAAGGAGCAATGGTAGGAAACAGCGTTTCGCACTCAAATGTGAAAACGAAAAGAAAATTCTACCCTAACCTACAATTAAAAAAGTTTTTTATCCCAGAAGAAAATCGTTGGATTACGCTTAAAGTTTCTACTTCGGCTATAAAAACAATTAACAAAATCGGTATTACCGAGGCAATTAACAGATTTGTAACCAAAGGATCTATTTAATTAAAATAGAATTTAAAACCGAAAAAGATGGCTAAAAAAGGTAAAGGCAACAGAGTTCAGGTAATTTTAGAATGTACCGAGCATAAAACTAGTGGTATGGGTGGTACATCGAGGTACATCACAACCAAAAACCGTAAAAACACTCCAGAGCGTTTAGAAGTTAAAAAGTTTAACAACATTTTAAGAAAAGTTACTGTTCACAAAGAAATTAAGTAAAAACAACCAAAATTGGTTTTCCAATTTTTAAAATAATATAAAATGGCAAAGAAAGTAGTTGCAACACTTAAAACCGGTAAAGGTAAAGAATATTCGAAAGTTATTACAATGACAAGGTCGCCTAAAACAGGTGCTTACACATTTAAAGAAATGATTGCACATAATGACCACATTAAAGATGCAATTGTTGAAGCTAAATAATTTATAACAATTTTATTAAAAGGCAGCCGTCTCGTTTTAAGCGTGATGGCTGTTTTTGTTTTACCCAAATAGGGTTAGTTTTAGGTTTTTGCGTTAGGGATTGTAGCGATTAGCCCGCAAAAAAGCGAAGTGAAACGTAGCTTTTTGAGGACTAATAGCGTAAAGCCCGCCCCTTTTCGGGGAACGCCCAAATAATTTAACCAACAACCTTTATAACACTTAATTTAATTACTAAACCATGGGTCTGTTTGATTTTTTTAAGAAAAACAAAAACGCCGACGAACAAGTTGCGTTAGAAAAAGGTTTAGAGAAAACCAAGGACAGCTTTTTCAGTAAAATTAGCAAAGCTGTTGTTGGAAAATCGAAAGTGGATGAAGATGTGTTGGATGATTTGGAAGAGATTTTAGTAACATCGGACGTTGGCGTAACCACTACTTTAAAAATTATAAAGCGGATTGAAGAGCGTGTTGCCCGAGATAAATTTGTAAACACAAACGAATTAAACGGCATTTTAAAAGAAGAAATTCAGGCTTTACTTGCCGAAAACAACAGCACCGATTTTGAAAGTTTTGATTATAGCGCACAAAAACCCTATGTAATTATGGTGGTGGGTGTTAATGGTGTGGGTAAAACAACAACAATTGGCAAGCTGGCATATCAATTAAAACAAGCTGGACAACAAGTAGTTATTGGCGCAGCCGACACTTTTAGAGCGGCCGCGGTAGACCAAATTTTACTTTGGGGCGAGCGTGTTGGGGTGCGTGTGGTATCGCAAGGTATGCAAGCCGACCCAGCTTCGGTGGCGTACGATACCCTACAATCGGCAGTGGCAAATAACGATGATGTAGTAATTATTGATACTGCTGGCCGTTTGCACAATAAAATTGGTTTGATGAATGAGCTAACAAAAATTAAAAAAGTGATGCAAAAAGTAGTGCCTAATGCACCTCACGAAATTTTATTGGTTTTAGATGCATCCACAGGCCAAAACGCTATTGAACAATGCAAACAATTTACCGAAGCTACCGATGTTAACGCTTTGGCACTTACCAAATTAGATGGTACGGCTAAGGGTGGCGTTGTTATTGGCATATCGGACCAGTTTAAAATTCCGGTTAAATATATTGGCTTGGGGGAAAAAATGACTGATTTGCAACTATTTAACAAAAAAGATTTTGTAGATAGTTTGTTTAGTTAGCTGGAGAGAAAACTTTCCCTTTAATATTAACCTACATTTAAAAACACAAACTTATGTTCGAAACTATCCAATTTTATTTTGCTATCGCGATTTACCGTACCAGCTAAAATCTGTTTCGAAAGTTCGTTTAAAATTCTTTTTTGAATAACTCGTTTTAATGGCCTTGCACCAAACTGAGGGTCGTAACCTAACTCGGCTAACCAATCTAAAGCTTCGGTGCTAGCTTCTAAGGTTATGCCCATTTCGGCTAAATTGTTTTGAACCTGTTTAAATTGAAGATTTACAATATCTCTAATTTCTTCGCGATTAAGCGGTGTAAACATAATAATTTCATCGATACGGTTTAAAAACTCGGGGCGAATGGTTTTTTTCAACAATTCAAAAACCTCATTTTTGGTTTTAGCAATTACGTTTTCTCGGTTATCGTCATCTAACAATGTAAAGTTTTCTTGTATTAAATGGGAACCAATGTTTGATGTCATGATGATGATGGTATTTTTAAAATTTACCATTCGGCCTTTATTGTCAGTTAATCGGCCATCATCTAAAACTTGTAAAAGTATGTTAAACACATCGGGATGGGCTTTTTCTATCTCATCTAACAAAATTACCGAATATGGTTTACGGCGTACAGCTTCGGTAAGTTGGCCTCCTTCATCGTACCCAACATAACCTGGGGGCGCACCAATAAGGCGTGATACCGAGTGGCGTTCTTGATATTCGCTCATATCTATCCGCACCATTGCAGCTTCATCGTTAAACAAAAACTCGGCAAGGGCTTTTGCCAATTCGGTTTTACCTACCCCAGTGGTACCTAAAAATATAAAAGAACCAATAGGTTTTTTTTGATCTGATAAACCAGCCCGAGATCTGCGAATAGCATCGGCAATTGCCTCGATAGCTTCGTTTTGGCCAGCTACACGCTGGTGTAATTGCGCTTCTAAGTGCAGTAATTTTTCTCGTTCGCTGGCAATAAGTTTGGTTACGGGTATGCCTGTCCAGCGGGCAACAACGCCTGCAATATCATCGGCAGTAACTTCTTCTTTTAGCATTCGGCTATCGGTAGTTTTACTGGCCAATTGGGTTTGTAAAGTTTCTAATTGAGTTTGGGCATCCTTAATTTTACCATATCGTATTTCGGCAACTTTGCCATAATCGCCAGCCCGCTCGGCTTGTTCGGCGGTTTGTTTTAAATCTTCAATTTCTTCGATTTTGCTGTTTACATTATCTACCAAATCTTTTTCGCCCTGCCATTTGGCTTTAAGTTCGTCTCGTTCGGCGGTAATATTTGCAATTTCTTGCGATAAATCGGCTACTTTTTTAATGTCGTTTTCTCGTTTTATGGCTTCCCGTTCAATTTCTAATTGCATTATTTTACGGTCTAACTCATCTACAACTTCGGGTACACTATCCATTTCCATACGTAATTTAGATGCTGCTTCATCCATTAAATCAATGGCTTTATCTGGCAAAAACCTATCAGCAATGTAGCGTTGCGAAAGTTCAACAGCAGCAATAATGGCTTCGTCTTTTATTCGCACTTTGTGGTGAGTTTCGTATCTTTCTTTTAGGCCACGTAAAATAGAAAT
>JAYULE010000041.1:0-17964 GCA_043763845.1 Sphingobacteriales bacterium | reverse complement strand
ATGCTGTTTAATGAGATAAAGATAAGAAATGTTTTAAATCAAAACAAAATATTGTTCTAATTTATAACAATTAATTAGGTGAAAACAGCATTTTAAATTGTATACCAATTCTCATTATTTTTTGTTTAGTAATGAAACGAACCAAGTCTTTAGCCGACAGTTTTATATCAAATACCAAACAGTTTCTGGAATTTTTAAGTTGAAATTACTATGTTGAATTACTGACCATTTCAAACAACAAACATTAGTATATTTGGTAAACGTTTGAAAAACACCCACAAAGGTTAAGTACTTAAAAAAACAATCCCAAAAACAGTAAAACCAAAAAGAGGCCGTTTTTTCAAACAGCCTCTTATTTAAAATGTATAATTTTTTATTTTAGTTAAATAGGTATCGGATACCGAATTGGCCTGTCCAGGCAGAACCCAAAGCCGAGGTTTGGTAACCTAAACCATTGGTTGGTGCCCTAAATGTATAGCCACCAGTTGGTAATGTAGTGTTTGAAACAGAAACCAATTGTGTAGCTTGGTTATTAACAAAATACTGGCGACCCCACTGTTTATTTAACAAGTTACCTACATTAAAAATATCAAAAGTAAGTTGTATTTTATTTTTTGTTCCTTTTACAATTCCGCCTAAATCCTGGCTAATTCTTATATCAAACTGATGTTGAAAAGGAGTTATAGCACCGTTACGTTCGGTATATTCGCCTCTTTTTGTACTTAAATAAGGGTCGTTTTCTATAAAATTATTTAAAGCAACCCATTGTTCAACTTCAGTAATAATTGGTGAAACATTAGGAACAGCAGGTATGTCATTTAGTTTAATTTGTGAAATATCTTTTGGTACAAAAAATAAATCGTTACCAAATCTATCATCACCATTTAAGTCGCCATTATACAAATAAGTAAAACGTTGGCCAGATGTACCTGCGTAAAATATAGATATACCCGTTACAAACATTTTATTTTTATCGTAAGCTATATTGTAATTTACATTACCAATTACACGGTGGCGAGTTTGAAAATTTGAGGTTGTTAAACCTGCATTGTTAGGTCCATTAACGTTTTGCACAAATTCCCAATTTGATAAAGCTGTACTACTAGCACCATCATTTACTGATTTTGCCTCGCTATTAGTATAAGCTACCATTGTTGACAAGCCAAAGTTAAAGTCTTTTTTTAATTGTGCCGTTAAGTTATATGTATAACCCTTATTGGTATTTTGCAATAATAACACATTGGTAAAATTAGCATTGCTTACCTTAGTTGTAGCGGGTGCACCTCCAAAAAAAGGTCTATCGTCTGCTCCACCAGTTAAGCCTGGTAAAATTTTGCTGGTACTTTCTTTCATATTTAAATCGCTATAAATAACGTTATTAATAGTTTTAGAATAAATACCTTCTAATGTACCAATAATTCCGTAAGGTAATTTAAAATCGGCAGCTAAGTTGGTTCTAAATACTTGTGGTATTTTAAAATCTTCGCTCACCAAGTTTATTTCTGCCCTATTGCTACCAGTACCAGCATTAGATTGTGTGTTAGGATCTGGATTAAATACCAGAGCCCCAGGGCCAGAACCACGTACATCAACTGTACTAAATAACAAACCGCTATTACTGTATTGGTTGGATAACCATGCAAAAGGTACACGCCCCGTAAATAAGCCAGTACCACCGCGTAATTGTATGCTACGGTCGCCCATTACATCGTAGTTAAATCCAAAACGTGGCGAGAATAATGGTTTTGTACTTGGAGTTCTATCGGTTTTAAAACCTGGGAAATATTTAGCAACCGAATCGTTAGCTAATGGTTTGTCGCCAAATACGGGTATATCCATACGTAAACCAGCAGTAATTTTTAATCCTTTTAAAACTTCAAACTCATCTTGTGCGTAAAAACCTAATTGTGCAGCACTAAATTTTGCTGCCGGCCTTGTATCGCCTGGTATTCTTGATGTGGTTGCTTGAATACGTTCTGGCTCTAAATTATCTGGTTGGTTAAGGTATTGATTAAGGTTGGTAAATGTCCATCTACCTGCAACATTATTAATAAATAAATTACTAAATCTAAAAAATTCGTTGTGTGTACCAACTGTAATTAAGTGTTTGCCTACGTTTATTTTTAAATTATCCGTAAATTCTAAAATACTTTGGTTTAAACTGTTTGCTACTGAACTTCTTTGAGAACCAAATTCTACCGAGTTACCTGAAATACCACCAATATTGTTAATAGCTACAAATGGAAACAATTCACCATTTGGATTTCTAACGTCATTGATTTTAGAGTATCCTAATATTAAATTGTTAGAAATTTTTTCGCTAAACTTAGTACGTAGCTCAACAATACCTACATGTTGCTTATTATTAAATCTAAAACCGTTATTGCCAAAATTAAATACCGTTTGCGACCTTGTTAAGTTGTCATCAAAGGCATCAATAAAATTGTACCTTGCAGTTAATTGGTTTTTTGCGTTAATATTCCAATCTAATTTTGTAAAAAATTTATTGTTGTTTCTTAGCAAATCTTGGCTACCAATGCCACCTACATCATAACCATATCTAGTTAATGTAGAATTTGCAATTACCCTGGCTAAACTATCGTTTAGTACTGCACCAACTTCGCCAGCGTTATTTGCCAAAGGAGCCGCCCTACGTCCTAACTCGGCGTTAACAAAAAAGAATAATTTGTTTTTTACAATTGGCCCACCTAATCTAAAACCGTATTGATTATCGGTAAAGTCGGCAACTCTTGCGTCTGTTAAAACATTTTTACCTGAAACATTTTGGTTTCTACCAAAAAAATACGCCGATCCTTCAAATTTATTAGTACCCGAGCGGGTAATAGCGTTTACACCTGCACCTGTAAAGTTACCTAACGATACATCGTAAGGAGCTAAAACAACTTGGATTTCCTGTATTGCATCTAACGATATGGGCTGTGTACCTGCCCCACCGCCAGGTGTACCGCCTGTAGATAAACCAAAAACATCATTATTTACTGCCCCATCAATAGTTATATTGTTAAACCTGTTATTAGCACCACCAAAAGAGTTACCGTTTGCTTGAGGTGTTAAACGTGTAAAGTCTTGTAATGAACGACTAATAGTTGGTAATTTTTCTAACTGGTCTTTGCTTATGTTGGTAGCAGCTCCAGTTCTTTTGCTGTTTAGTAAATTATCTTTTTTACCAATAACTACCACTTCGGTTAGTTGTGTACCAGCTTGCGAAAGATTAATGTCGAAACTTGATGCTTCGCCTAGTTTTAAGTAAATATCGCTTAAGCTACTTGCATTGTAGCCAATGTAACTTGCTTCTATAAGGTAAGGTCCACCTACTCGCATATTCGATATATTAAATTTACCATCGGCATTTGCGACCGAATTGTAAACTGTACCCGTTGGTTGGTGGGTAACTTTTACGGTTGCACCTACTAAGGTTACACCCGATTTTTCTTTAATTGTACCATTTAAGCTAGTTGTTGTAACTTGCGCAAATGCAAATGTATTTACCATAATAAAAGCGGCAAATACATATAATTTTTTTGTGAAATACTTTGACATAAATATTATTATTAGTGTAGTGCAAAAGTAGATACCAAAGTTTTACAATCTGCTTAAGCTACATTAAGGAAATGTTAAATAAATCGACTTTTATAACGTAATTTTATAAGTTTATAATAAATCTAAATATCTATTAGATAGGAATTTAAATAAATTACTGATATTTTTTTTAGCTATAGGAAAGTTTGTTTAAAACAGGTTACAATAATTGTAATTTTATCAAAATAGCTTAACATTATCTTAACACGGTACTGCTCAAAACCCGCCTAACTTTGCAAATGTGTTTCAGCTTTATCTGTTGTTTAAAAAATAAATAAATGCTGCTTTTTAATATATAAGCCCTCTTAAATGTTTGAAACCCCAACTTAATATAGTAGGGATTTGTAATCCGCCAATACATTAATCTAATTTTTTTGCTAAGAAACTCATCTAGGCTTTGAAAGTAAAATCTATCTTAAGAGTTCAAAAAATTCATTTTTTTGGTTTATAATCTCTTTAAATACACCAATTTTAAAATTCGTTTCGTTCCTGTTTTTAATATATTTACAGAAAATAATGGTTGGCTTTTTTACATACTTCCGTTAGGTGTAATTATACTTTACCGCATAAACAGACTAAGACCATAAAACAAAATCAACATAACTAATAAATGATTACAGAAAACTTAAAATCTATACCAAAATGGGTACTAATTGTATAGGGCCTTTTTGCATTACTTGGTTTTATGGTAAGTTCAACTTTGATATTTTCGCCACAATCAGCTTTTAAAACAGTTGACTTAAACGCAAAAGGTGCTGATTACTTGATACAAATGTGGGCTACACGACAATTTTCTATTGGGTTCATTTTTGCTTTTGCTACATTCAAAAAATCAATTCCAATGCTTACAATTGCTTACGTATTTTTTTTAGTAATGAACATTGGCGACTTTTTGGTAGGAATATTGCAACATGACAGTTCACTTTATATTGGAGCAATAGTTATGTGCGTTATCTCTTCAACAATGCTTTAATTCATAACCTGAGTTCGATTAATAAACCATTGTTTATTATAGTTTTAATTATGATTTGGGCGTTTCCTGCCGGCCGGCAGGCGGGCCGCTCCCGTCGTTAACGCTTCAGAACCGTAAATAACATTGATGTACAGCTAATTATACTAAATAATAATAATAATCGAACTCAGGTTCATAAATAAACAGACAAAATAACATGGCAACAGAAATTACACTAAAAAAGTCGATCAACATTAATGCTTCAACTGCAAAAGTTTGGGAAGCGTTAACAAATCCCGAACTTATAAAAATATATTTTTTTGGAACACAGTGTATAAGTGATTGGAAAAAAGGAAGTTTAATACTTTACAAAGGAATTTATGAAGGTAAAGCATACGAGGACAAAGGAATTATATTAGATATTGAAACTGAAAAATATATACTTTATAATTATTGGAGTTCGTTTTCGGGAACAGAAGATATTCCTGCAAATTATGCAGAAATAAAATACGAATTAGTGGCAGACAAAAACGGAACAATTTTTACAATAATTCAAGGAGGTTTTAAAACACAAGAAACTCGCGATCATTCAGACCTAAATTGGGGTTATGTAATGGACGGGCTGAAAAAAATGTTAGAAGAATAGCCTAAAAAAAAAGGGCTCTTCGCCCATGGCGCAAGGTTGAAACTTGTGCTTAAACTTTATTTGTTGTTTAAACCAGAAATAAATGCTACTATTTAACATATATCTGCACTTCGGGGTTTGAAACCTCCAATTTCATTCCATAGAATTTGTAACCCACTAACTTAACAACCGAGATATTTGTTAGTAAAAAACCAAAATCACACTCATTTTCCTTATCATTATTCTATGCATTAATTGATAGCAATACTTAACTTCGAACTTTTAAGACTTTTTTAACTTAAAACTAAAAAAGACCTTAAGACATTATACAAATAACTTACGACTAAAATAACTTACGACTAAATCAACTTACGACTAAATCAACTTACGACTAAAACAAACTATGAAATTAACCATTTGGGGTGCTGCACAGCAAGTTACGGGCAGCATGCACCTTTTAGAAATAGAAGATTATAAAATATTAATTGATTGCGGCTTAAATTACGAGAACGGAATTGAACTTGCGGAGAACGAAAACTTTCCTTTTTTTCCTTCCGATATTGATTTGTTGGTGCTTACACACGCACATATAGATCATTCTGGAAATATACCCACTCTAGTTAAAAATGGTTTCGAGGGGCAAATTTTATGCACCTCTCCCACTGCCGATTTAACCCAATTACTACTTACCGATTCGGTATCCATTTTCTTACGTAAGCAACAAAAAAAAGCACCTAAGCGGGGCCGAGTGAGGAAAGGTAATTTTGTACACCAACAACCACTTTATCTTCAAAAACACGTTTTAGATACCGCCGAACGTATAGTTACTTTGCCCTTTAATTTGCCTTTTAAAGTTAACCAAAATATAGAAATCTCCTTTGTACCCACCGGGCATTTGCTAGGTGCGGCGGCAGCGTATTTTAAAGTTTTAGATGCTGGAGTTGAGAAAACTATTGCATTCTCGGGCGATGTAGGTCGTAAAAATTACCCTGTTTTAAGCAACCCCGAGTATTTACCACCCGTAGATTATTTAATTTGCGAAGCCACCTATGGAGGCCGTTTACATAGTACTGATAAAAGTATTGAAAACACTTTAGTTGATGTAATTAACGATGCCTGTATAAAACAACCGGGCCGTTTAATTATTCCGGCATTTAGTGTTGGGCGAACCCAAGCTTTGGTGTTTTCTTTAAACCAGATATTTGTAAAAGGCTTATTGCCACGCATTCCGGTTTTTGTTGATAGCCCAATGGCTACCCAAGCCACACAGATTTTTAGAAAACACCACCGTTTTGTTAGTCACGAGGCACAAAGCTTTTACAGCCAAAATGGCGATGAATTTGAGTTTGATAACCTGCAATATGTTAAGGAGCTATCGGAAAGTAAAGAGATTTCTAATTATTTTGAACCTTGTATTATTATTTCCTCGGCGGGGATGTTAGAAGGTGGCCGCATACAAGATCACTTATTTTTTAACATCCAAAATTTTTACGCCACCATATTTTTTATTGGCTTTTGTGCAAAGGGTACTTTGGGCAGTCGCTTACTAAGAGGCGATAGTGTGGTTAAAGTTAAAGGTCGAGATTTATCGGTTTTTGCTACCATCAAAAAAACAGATTTGTTTAGCGGCCACGCCGACCATGCCGATTTAATGGCTTACATTACTCACAACCCTGCCAATATATTAAAATCAGTATTTTTAGTACATGGCGAACTAGAAAGTATGCAAGCCTTACAAAGCGATTTAGAAAGCCAAAATTATACCGTTAAAATCCCCGCCAAGGGAGAAGTTTTTGAATTATAAATAGGTTCAAATACTTTAAATAGATCATCGGCGAAAGCCAAAACACATTTTTAAAATTACTCAAAAACCCACCAAATGTTTGCTATTTTTGCAAGCTAAAAAGCTTTTAATTTGGATTATTTACAAGGATTAAACCCGCAACAACGCCAAGCGGTTGAACAAACACAAGGCCCAGTAATGATTGTTGCTGGTGCAGGCTCGGGCAAAACAAGGGTAATTACCTACCGTGTGGCACATTTATTACACAAAAGTGTTGATGCTTTTAACATCTTGGTACTTACTTTTACCAACAAAGCTGCAAAAGATATGCGAGAGCGTATTATTAATGTGGTTGGCACCGAGGCGAAAAATATTTGGATGGGTACTTTTCACTCGGTTTTTGCGAAAATTTTACGTGTGGAGGCTAATAAAATTGGCTACCCTAGCAACTTTACTATTTACGATACCGACGATAGCAAAAGTTTAATTAAAGCCATTTTAAAAGAAATGAATTTAGATGATAAACTGTACAACGCCAATTTTGTATATGGCAGAATATCTATGAGTAAAAACAACTTGATTTCGGTTACCGAGTATCAACAAAACGAGCAAATACAAGCCGACGATTTTACTAGCGGTCGGGGCCAATTGGGTAAAATTTACGAAACTTACGCAAACCGTTGTTTTAAAGCTGGTGCTATGGATTTTGACGATTTATTGTTTAAAACCAATGTTTTGTTGAAAGACCACCCCGATGTGCTTTACAAATACCAAAATAAATTTAAGTATTTAATGGTTGATGAGTATCAGGATACCAATTTTTCGCAATATTTAATTGTTAAAAAACTAGCTTCAATTAACTATAATTTATGCGTAGTTGGCGATGATGCCCAAAGTATTTACGGTTTTAGGGGTGCAAATATTCAGAATATTTTAAACTTTCAGAAAGATTACCCCGAGGTTAAAGTTTATAAATTGGAACAAAATTACCGTTCGACCCAAAACATTGTTAATGTAGCCAATAGTGTTATTGCAAATAATACTAACCAGTTAGAAAAAAACACCTTTTCGTCTAACGAAACAGGCGATAAAATACGTGTTAGCCGAGCTTTTTCGGACAATGAAGAAGGTAAAAACGTTGCCGAAACTATTTTGCAAGAGCGTGGTAATAAAGGCTTAAAGTTTAAAGATTTTGCCATTTTGTATCGCACAAATGCACAATCACGGTCGATGGAAGAGGGTTTACGTAAACTAAATGTGCCCTATAAAATTTACGGTGGACTATCTTTTTACCAACGAAAAGAAATAAAAGATTTAATAGCTTATTTTAGGTTAACCTTTAACCCTAATGATGAAGAGGCTTTAAAACGGGTTATAAACTACCCGGTTAGGGGTATTGGCAAAACTACTATCGATAAAATAATTATTGCAGCCAACCAACAAAATAAAACGCTTTTTGATGTACTATCAAACGCTCACCAGTTTTTAGATAACCGTGGGGCAACATCGGTAACTGCGTTTTACATCACCATACAAAGCTTTGCCATAGTTGCACAAAACAGCAATGCGTACGATGCCGCATTGCATATTGCCCAACACTCGGGCTTGCTAAAAGATTTGTATGATGATAAATCGGTTGAGGGTTTAGCCCGATACCAAATGCTGCAAGAATTGCTTAACGGCATTAAAGAATTTGCCGAACGTGAAGATATTGAAGACCGTAACCTATCGGTTTATATGCAAGATATTGCGTTGCTAACCAACGATGATAAAGATAAAGACAAGGATGCAGATACGGTTTCGTTAATGACTATACACTCATCAAAAGGTTTAGAATTTCCACATGTTTTTATAGTGGGATTAGAAGAAAACTTGTTTCCGTCGCAAATGTCGCTTAACTCAAGGGCTGACTTGGAAGAAGAACGTCGCCTATTTTATGTTGCCATAACTAGGGCCGAGAAAAAACTAACTATATCTTATGCCACATCTAGGTTTAGGTTTGGTACATTAATTAATTGCGAACCATCAAGGTTTTTAGATGAAATACAGCCACAATATTTAGAACTCGATTTCCAGAAAAAACAAACACGCATTAGCGATAGCTTTGATAACGAACGTACTGCTTGGCAAAGCCGAAAGGTGGACACTAGCGATACGTTTTCTAAACCAAAACCTGCAACCGCACAAAGTAAAATAAAAACTACATCCTTATTGGCAAAAGCACACGTACCCACCGAAGGTTTTGCACCAGACAATACTGCAAATTTAGAAGTTGGGCAAGAAGTTGAACACGAACGTTTTGGTTTTGGGAAAGTAACCGCCTTAGAGGGGAATAAAAATGATTTAAAAGCCACCATTTTTTTTAACCAGCTGGGCGAAAAACAATTGCTGCTTAAGTTTGCTAAGCTGCGTATTGTGAAATAAAAAATTTGGGTGGTTATTGGGATTTTGTTGATAAAATGTGGCGCAAAAGCAAACTAATATAATTAGTATTTATTATGTTTGGTTATTAAATAAATCATCAAAATCACAACCAATGGAAAAAACTGCCATAAAATTATTTGAAGAAAAACAAGTACGCTCTATTTGGAATGAAGAAGAAGCGAAATGGTATTTTTCTGTAGTAGATATTATGATAATACTTACTGACCAAAAAGATTACCAAGGAGCTAGAAATTACTGGAAAGTATTAAAAAACAGGTTATTAAAAGAAGGGAATGAAACGGTTACAAATTGTAACCAGTTAAAAATGGTTGCCGAAGATGGTAAAATGAGGTTGACCGACGTTGCCGATACCGAGCAGTTGTTTCGATTAATACAATCGGTACCATCGCCTAAAGCAGAGCCATTTAAGTTATGGATAGCTAAAGTAGCAAGAGAAAGATTAGACGAAATTGAAGATCCCGAAATAGGTATAGACCGTTTAATGGAAACTTACCTGAAAAAAGGCTATAGCAAAGAATGGATAAACCAAAGGCTTAAAAGTATTGAAGTTAGGAAAGAACTTACCGATGAATGGGATGAAAGGGGCGTAAAAAAAGGGCAAGAATACGCCATACTTACCGATGAAATTACCAAGGCTTGGATTGGCTTATCAGTAAACGAATACAAAAAACACAAAGATTTAAAGAAAGAGAATTTAAGAGATAATATGACCAATTTAGAATTGGTTTTAAATATGCTTGCCGAAGCTTCTACCACCGAAATAAGCAAAGACAAACAACCAAAAACATTCGCCGAAAACAAAGATGTGGCCGTAAAAGGAGGCAATGTAGCAAAAGCAGCAAGACTACAATTAGAAAATACTACTGGTAAAAAAGTGGTAAGCAGCATTTCGGCAAAAAAAATATTAGAAACTAAAAGTAAGGGTTTAAACAAGTAAGATTAGAAAAATGTATTATAATTAACTGATTATAATAGGTTTAAAGAAAATATTAGTAATATAAATTAAAAATTATTTGGTTAAACTAAGTTATTAAAAAAATCTTATAGTCTTTCCACACAAGTATAAAACGAAAGATATTAAGCTTTAAAAAACACTTTATCCGCACTTTTTGTAATATTAACACCAAATGCTAGTAACTATTACCATCGTAAAATACCCATCAAAATATATTCCCTTTGCTTTTTTAGCAATGGCCTTACACCGCTTGCCTTTATTTTTTACCAAAAATTGCTCTTTTTGGAAACTGTTAGGTTGTGGCAAAAATGGCACTTTTGATATCAATCCCGATTTTAATAAATGGGGTTTACTTGTTGTTTGGCAAAACCGAGAAGCTTTCGATGCTTTTTTAAGCGATTCTTTTATTGCAAAATGGTGGAAAATATTCACAGTTGAGCAATGTACTTTTTTGATAGAACCCATAGAAGCTCACGGAAAATGGAGCGGTAAACAACCATTTGGAAACACTAAAATAAAACAACATGAGGGTATGGTTGGGGTGTTAACTAGGGCAACTATAAGGCCAAATAAACTGAAAAATTTTTGGAAAAATGTACCTAAAGTTGCAGCAATTATGGGCAATGCAAAAGGCTTTGTAACTTCCATTGGTATTGGCGAAGCACCGTTTTTTATGCAGGCAACTTTCTCGGTTTGGGATAGTGTTGAGGATGTAAAAAACTTTGCTTATAAAAGCCCAGAACATGCCGAAGTAATTAAACTAACCCGAGAACAAAACTGGTATAGCGAAGAGCTTTTTGCCCGCTTTAAAATTTTAGAAATTATTGGAACTGTTGATAATAAAAATCCTTTAAAAAAATAATTAGATGAGAGTAATAGCCGAACTGCCACACCCCGATTGTAAAATCACTTTGTTTAATATGAATAGTAAATACATTATAAAATTTGAACAAGGCACCCTCGAACAGACTTATAAAATTGCCGAAGTAGATATTATTGGTGGTGTAAATGGCGTGTTTGAGATGCTAGACGAAGCATTTATAAAAACCGTAACCGAGCGATTTTTAATGATGCGAACGGACTTTATTAATGCCTACAATAAACATCAATAATAACATTAAGTAGTGTTTACAAATAATTATTTTATAAGCAGTTAAAATTTAAATTAAATTTAAACAAAATATTATTCTGCCATGTGCGGATGGAATAAATAATTTTAAATTAAAAATTAAACCTATACTTTAAATAAAAACAATTAAAATACTAATTATTAAAGTTTTAACAAATAGCACAAAATTACATTTTGTTTAAAATATTGCCGAATTAATGATAAGTTACCTTACAAATTATGCCCAATAGAAATTTTTATTATTACTTTACTAAACAAAATTGATTAGAAAAATAAAGCCTTGAGCTTTGAATTTAAACATAAAATATTGTGTTACTAATATGATAGTTTGGGAAATTTTATTGCTAAAAATCACATTCCCCTACCCTATTTAGTTAGATTTTTTACCACAATATTTTAATATAAAAAGCGAGCGTTTATAAACAAATTGGAAAAGGTAAAAAGCAAAAAAATTTATTAAGTGTTGGGGAAGCTTTATTATTTCCCTAATATAAAAAAGGTTTGTTAGTAGAGGTAAATTGGCGTTTATATTTATTGATTTATTAGAGTTAACGCATTTAAAATTATATGGGGTAATTTTTAAAAAAACTGATGGAATCTCCAAAAAAAGTTTTACAAAAGCACTTTTGTTTTTGTCACTCACAACGAAGTGAAGAGTCTATAAAACGTACTCTTGAGAGTTTTCGCTCTGCTATGAGTGATAAAATTTAAAAAAAAATTTAATTTTTTAAGTGGGCTAATCCTATTTGAAATAAAATATAACTATTTTTTATTTACTTGAATTAGTTTTCACAAATCAATTGGGTGTTAATAATTAAAATACAATCAGAATTTTTATTTTCTTGTTAAAATTTTATTTTTAATTAATATTACCAACAAAATTAAACAGTTTCTAAATGCGCACATTTCTATATTTTTTTTGTTTCATACTTTCCGCTAATATATCTGTCGCTCAAACATCAATTAAAATATGCTCGTGGAATATTCAAAATTTTGGAAAATCTAAATCAGATAGTACCGTATATTTTATTGCAAACACCGTTAAAAATTTTGATGTTGTGGCAATACAAGAAGTAGTTGCAGGGTATGGCGGCGCACAAGCCATTGCCAAGTTAGTTGATGAATTAAATAGAAAAGGCTTTAATTGGGATTATAGCATCAGCAATCCAACATCGTCTAACAACAAATACAAAATAGAACGTTATGCTTTTATTTGGAAAACTAGTAGGATAAACAAAGTTGGCAACGCATGGTTAGAGCATAAGTACAGTTTAGAAATGGACCGAGAGCCTTACTTAATAACTCTTAAAGCTGGCAATAAAGTGTTTACGCTAGCTACCTTCCATGCCATTACAAAAGCTGAACAGCCCGAAACCGAATTAAAATATTTCAAACTAATGCCAGACGAATATCCTACCTTAAATCTCATTTTTTGTGGCGATTTTAATTGCCCTCAGTCACACTCGGTTTTTAACCCCTTAAAATCAATGGGTTATAAGCCTATTTTTATGGGGCAAAAAACTTCATTAAGGCAAAAATGTTTACATGGCGATTGTTTAGCATCCGAATACGATAACGCATTTTATGATTCCTCCAAAGCAACGCTAATAAACTCGGGCATAATACCTTTTTATTTAAATTTTGATAATATAAAAGCTGCAAAAAAAGTATCAGATCATGTTCCTATTTTTTTAGAATTGATATTTAATTAAATCCCTCAACTTAATCAACAAAAGCCCTATTTTTTATGAGTTTTGTTAAAATATTCCTTCAAATACAAAAACCAGAATTAATTTAATCCAAAATACCCTCCAAAAATTAAATATTTCAATAAAAATTTAAATTTAATTGCAAAATTAAGCTCTACAACCCACTACATTATAAAAATTGCAATCAAAATTTCACTATTAGCAATTAAAATACCCTATTATTTAATTTTTGTATTAAAAAATTTGTTTTAATAAAAGTTTTTTACATATCTTTTCAAAAAATTATAAATATTGTAAATATCCGATTAAAATAATATGAATTCAGACGAATTATTTAGTGCATACCCAATAGTTAGCAACGTTTGGGACGAGATGTTTTCTAAAACCGAAGTACGAGAACCTTACCAACGTATTTTACATTTTTTAAAACAACTATCGGCCGAAGAGTTAACGAAAAAAGAGGAAATGGCCAGGCGTTTGTTTATGAGCCAAGGTGTAACATTTACAGTTTATTCAAGTGGCGAAGGGGTTGAAAAAATATTCCCTTTCGATGTTATTCCTCGTATTATAACAGCAAGCGAGTGGGCATACATAGATAAAGGCATTAAACAACGTTTAAAAGCATTAAATCTGTTCTTAATTGATATATACTCGAATCAGTTTATTTTAAAAGATAAAATTATACCTACCGATTTGATTTACTCTTGCGAACATTATTTGCGAGAGATGCATAACCTTAAAGTACCACACAATATTTTTGTGCATATATCGGGTATTGATATTATCCGCGACAGCGATGGCACATTTTACGTTTTAGAAGATAACTTACGCACCCCATCGGGCGTATCGTATATGCTAGAAAACCGAGAGATAACTAAACGTATATTTCCGGATTTATTACCCCAATGTTTTGTGCAACCAGTAATAAATTACCCACAAATATTGTATAAAAATTTAGCAGCACTATCGCCAAGGCATAATTCAAATCCAAATATAGTAATGCTTACGCCAGGTATTTTTAATTCGGCGTATTTTGAGCACTCTACCCTTGCCCGTTTAATGGGTATTGAGCTGGTTGAAGGCCGAGATTTAGTGGTTGATAATCACCGTGTTTTTATGAAAACCACCAAAGGTTTAGAGCGGGTTGATGTTATTTACCGCCGTGTTGATGATGAATTTTTAGACCCATTAGTTTTTAATGCCGATAGCATGTTGGGTGTTGCTGGCTTAATGTCGGCTTACCGTAAAGGCCATGTTGCCATTGTAAATGCCCCAGGAAATGGCGTTGCCGATGATAAAGCAACCTACATTTACGTTCCGGATATGATAAAATACTACCTAAACGAAGAACCAATTTTAAAAAACGTACCCACTTACAAAATGGACGACCCCGAGCATTTAGAACTGGTTTTTAAAAACATAGAAAATATGGTAATAAAAAAAACAAACGCATCGGGCGGTTACGGTATGATCATTGGCAACGCCGCCACTCAGCAAGAAATTGACGATTACAAAATTGCAGTTTTAGAAAATCCTAGAAATTTTATTGCACAACCTATTATCAATTTATCATCGGCACCGTGTTACATAAATGGCAAATTACAACCTAGGCGAATAGATTTAAGACCTTTTGCACTATTTGGCACCAACGATATAGAAATTGTACCTGGCGGTTTAACTCGTGTTGCATTAAAAGAGGGTTCGCTGGTGGTAAACTCATCGCAAGGTGGGGGCAGTAAAGATACTTGGGTTTTAACTGATAAATTTTAAATATATGTTAAGTAGAGTTGCTTATTCTTTATACTGGATGTCGAGGTATATGGAAAGATCAGACGGAATATTAAGGCTTTTACGAGTAAACTATGCGTACTCGCAAGATGATTTTAACCAGTTTAGTTGGAAACCTGTATTGAGCATTTTTAGCGCAATGAAACCCGCCGAAAAAATTAAAATACAGTATCAAAACCGTACGGTTTTAAAATTTATGATTACCGATAATGAAAATCAAAACTCGGTTTTAAACCTTATATGTACAGCCCGAGAAAATGCCCGATCGGTACAAGACAATGTTACCAAAGAACTATGGCAATGTTTAAACGATTATTACCATGAAATTAGAAAAAAACAAATTGGCGTTTCGCTAGAGTTAGATGATCCAATATCTGTAATTGATAATCTTGTAACCCAAGGTTTGCAATATTACGGCACATACGAAATTACCATGGCCCGCAGCGAGGGTTATTATTTTATGAATATTGGTAAATATATAGAACGAGCTATACTATCTGTTGATATTTTAGATGTGAAATTTAGCGAACTTGAATATTCGCTAGACGAAACCACCGACCCTACGTATTGGAAATATTTTTTGCTCTCAATATCTGGGTACGAATTATTTTTAAAAAGCTACCGATCTGCTTTAGACTCCAGCAATGTATTACATCAAATTGTTTGGAACGATGATTTTCCACGGTCTATTATTTACTCGGTAAACCGGATACAAAAATCGTTTGAAACCCTAAAAAGCGATAAAACAAGCGAAAGTTACAAAGTTTTAAGTTTTATGATTGGGCAATTAGAAAGCAGCATTCGCTATTCCGATTTAAAAGATTTGCAACAAGTTGGATTAAAAGAGTACCTTCAAAAAATTAAAAACGATTTGTTTGCCATTGCCGACGCTCTAAATCATTACTATTTTGCATTTAACTAATCTAAATTGATAAATAGTTGAATTAAACTTATTATGCCAAAATTTACTATAATTCACACCACAACATATAATTATCAAAATAAGGTTTACGATAGCGCAAACCAAATTATGCTTTACCCTATTGAAGACGATTGGCAAGAACTTTTAACCTTACAACTTAAAATTACAGGCGAACCATCGGTTGATATTTTTACCGATTATTATGGCAATAAAGTGGGTACATTTACCAGTCCAGAAAAACACTCGGAGTTAAAAATAGAATCTACCATAATTATTAACGTTAAAAAAAAGGTTTTACCCAACCCAAGTATTTTCTCGGCAAATCAATGGGAAACTTTACAAGCAATTGCAAACCAAATACCCTTTATTAATTTTTTAAAGCAAGAAAAATTTAGTGCAAGTAAAGAAATATTAGATGTTGTAAATCCCGACCTGCATAAGAATGAATCGCCATTACAAATCGCCGAATATTTTTGTGATTATGTATTTAATAACTTTCAATACGTAAAAGGTGTTACCACTGTTGAAACTACTATTGATGAAATTTGGAAAATAAAATCGGGAGTTTGCCAAGATTTTGCACATATATTGTTGGTTATGTTACGCTACCTAAACATACCAGCAAGGTATGTTAGCGGTTATATTTGCCCCAACCGCAATGGTATGCGAGGCGAAGGTGCAACCCATGCTTGGGTAGAAGCTTATATACCCGATTATGGCTGGCTAGGATTAGACCCTACAAATAATTGCTTGGTTGAAGATGCCCACGTACGTTTAGCCGTTGGCCGCAATTTTATTGATTGTAGCCCGGTAAAAGGCACATATAAAGGCACATCGCAACATAGTTTAAATGTAAAAGTTATTGTATCGTACGAAAACGACCCGCTCCCAAAAATCGACGAAATTTTAGAAGAAACCGTAAGCGATACCCCCATAAACTCCTACCGTAGATTTTTAGAAATACAACAAATACAGCAGCAGCAATAGCAATAGCAAATAGTTAAAATAAAATTTTTTGGGGAATTATTTAAATACTACCCTATTATACCAATTTTGGGTATTTAATAACATAATTACTTGGCATATAATTTTAATATAATTTAAAAATTGGGATAAATTTTGGTGTACAATTAGGTGTTAGTTAGCATTTAACCAAAAATACTTAAACAAAATGTACAATGGACAAATTGTTTTTCAAATATTATTTGGGCGTTCCCCCGAAAAGGGTCGGGCTTTACGCTTCAATCTTTTTTTACCATTTGCCCCTTTGGGCTTAGGGGAATAAAAAAAGGATTTCCGCTGCAATCCCTAACGCAAATTAGAGTTTAAAGAAAAACCTAATTGTTTACGTTTGGAACATAAATGTTTACGTTCGGAATCTAAACGTTTAGGTTAAATCCCGCAATGATTGGGTTAAAGACCCCAACGACTGGGTTATAGACCGCAACCACGTGAAAATCTGGGGGGCAAGTTTGGTTCATTTGTTAAAATTATTGATAAAACGGTTTATCTGTTATCTATTTACAACAAATGCGGAAAAAGATAATATTACTGATAAGGAAATTGAAAAACTTTTGAACGGATATTTATAATGTCATCTAAAGCATTAATTTAAAGATTTAAATGATTTTTAAAAGTACAAACCCTACAATTTGTCTTTCGATTTGCAAACCACAAATAGCATTATATGTTGAAAATCAGATAATTTTTTTATTATTTAGTCGGAGACTAAATTCTATTTAACAATCTGTAAAGCCACTGCGTAAACTTTACGGACAGTAGGCAATTTAAAATAATGGCAGTAAATCCTCCCTCCAAGGGAAGCCTTCCTTAATCCAAAAGTTAACTATGGGTTACAAAGCCTAGCATTTGTGTTACGATTTGCAATCACAAATAGCATTATATGTTGAAAATTAGATAATTTAGTTTATTATTTAGTCGGTAACTAAATTCTATTTAGTGTTTGAACGGAAACCCACAACTTATTTTATTATAGATAGTTACCATTATTTACTGTTTTGAATAAATTTATTTATTTTGTAATAATACTGTTAAA
>JAYULE010000040.1:0-4684 GCA_043763845.1 Sphingobacteriales bacterium | reverse complement strand
TTAGTATAGCAATTTTTTCGCCACGGTTTTTCATTTCTTGCAAAATGTGCGTAGTTACTCTTTTTATTTCTTTATGTACCGACATTGATTTTTTAATATATCATTGCAAAGCTATAAAAATGAATATGCATTTGTGTTAAAATTGCCATACATTTTTTATTGAAAAATCAACCTAAAATTATAACTTCGCACCCCGAGATGGTTTATAAGATATTTTCTTTTTCCCCCTTCAAAATTTCACGGAAATCAAGTTTCTGTCAAGCTCCTTTTTTTAAATTTAAACACCCTAAATTTTTATAGCAATGAGTATCCCATACACCAAATTACCTGCAATTTTATTGTTAAAAGATGGAACTGTTTTTTATGGTAAAGCAGCCGGAAAAATTGGCACAACTACTGGCGAAATATGCTTTAATACTGGTATGACAGGCTACCAAGAGGTTTTTACTGACCCTTCTTATTTTGGCCAAATTATGGTAACAACCAATGCACATATAGGTAATTATGGGATAAAACACGATGAATCGGAATCGGAAACGATAAAAATTGCTGGCTTAGTTTGCAAAAACTTTAGTATACCCTATAGCCGTAAAGAGGGAGACCAATCAGTGCAAGATTATTTTCAAGACGAACACATTGTAGGAATTTGTGATATTGATACTAGGCAATTGGTGCGACATATTAGAGATAAAGGTGCGATGAATGCGATTATATCGTCCGAAATTTTAGATATTGAAGCGCTTAAAGCGATGTTAGATGTTGTACCAAGTATGGATGGTTTAGAACTATCGAGCAAGGTAAGTACCCAAACACCTTATTTTTATGGTAACCCCGATGCTACCGTTAAGTTGGCGGTTTTAGATTTAGGGATCAAAAAAAATATACTCCGTAATTTTGATATCCGAGAGGTTTACGCAAAAATTTTTCCTGCAAAAACCACTTTTGCCGAAATGGAAGAATGGCAACCAAACGGCTACTTTATATCAAACGGCCCCGGCGACCCAGCTGCAATGCCTTATGCTGTAAATACCGTGAAAGAAATTTTAGCCCAAGATAAACCCCTGTTTGGTATTTGTTTAGGGCACCAATTATTGGCATTAGCAAACGGAATAGGTACCGTAAAAATGTTTAACGGCCACCGTGGTATGAACCACCCAGTAAAAAATATTATTAAAGACCATTGCGAAGTAACCTCACAAAACCACGGTTTTGGAGTTGTTGCCCAAGATATTGAAAACTCGGATATGGTAGAAATTACCCACATTAATTTAAACGACAAATCTATTGAAGGCATAAGGGTTAAAGGAAAAAAAGCTTTTTCGGTGCAGTACCACCCCGAGAGTTCGCCTGGCCCACATGATAGTCGTTATTTGTTTAATGATTTTGTGGCGGTTATGCGGGGTAATTTTACAATTTAAAATTCTTTAAAAATTGTTTTAATTAATAAAACAGGTTCCATAAATTATAATTTTTTTAATTGGTGTAGAATTTAAACTTACACAGCTTAATATTATGTACGCTAAGCACTTTAAAACGGGTGGCAGGCCATGTTCTTTGCTAACGCCTTTAAATTCTTGCGCTTTTACATATATTAAGTAGGCATTTACATTCAAGTCTAGTTTAATTAGGTTGTATATTTGTTGTATTATTTATTGCAGTATCCAATAAAAACACAATTAATAATTTAATTTAAAAATAAATTACTCACCTAATTATCAATTAATTAAGCTATTGTATTAAGCTTAGCAGTCTACTTGCATACATCTGATTTTTTAGTAAATTTTGGCACATTTAATGATGATGTTTCACATAAAATTGTAAATTATTTTATAAGTTTAAATAATATATGTTTAAACATCTATTCTTGTAAAAAATAATCAAACTATGGAAAACTCTATTTCAGAACAATTAAACTGGAGATACGCTACTAAAAAGTTCGACACTTCAAAAAAACTTAGCCAGCAGCAAATAGATGGGTTATTAACAGCTATTCAACTTGCGCCAACTTCGTACGGTTTACAGCCATTTAAAGTTTTGGTGGTAAGCAACCCTGCCATTAGAGAACAATTAAAAGCCGCCGCATACGGGCAACCACAGGTTACAGACGCATCGGAATTGTTAGTTTTTGCCACTTACGCCAACTATACTGAAGCGCATGTTGACGAATATGCTACAAATATTATTGCAACACGTGGTGTAAAACCAGCCGAAATTCAAGGTTTTGTTGATACCATGAAAGGCACTGTAAAAGGCCTTACACAAGAGCAATTACAAGCTTGGAATACTAAACAAGCTTATATTGCTTTAGGTTTTTTACTACAGACTGCTGCCTTAGAGGGTATTGATGCCTGCCCAATGGAAGGTTTTGATGTAGCAAAGTTTGATGAAATTTTAGGTTTGGCCGATAAAAACCTTAGAGCAATTGTTATTGCCCCAATTGGGTTTAGAGCCGATGATGATACCTACCAATTTTATAAAAAAGTTAGAGTAGCAAAAGAAGATTTGTTTATTAACGTATAATTTACTGGGATAATAATTAGCCTCGAAATGTTTTATATATTTCGGGGTTTTTTGTGGGGCGGGTGTGTGTGGTGGGTAAAAAAGTAAGAGTTTTTAAATATAAGTAATGAAGAAGTTTTAACCTTTCCTAAACCCACCAAGCCCCAAACAACAATTCCCTGTAATTTTTTATATTTGCGAATGATAAAATCAATGACTGGTTATGGCCAGGCAAGTGCAGAGTTTAAAAATGGCCGATACGCTGTTGAAATAAAATCGTTAAATAGTAAGTTTTTAGAGCTTAATTTAAAATTGCCTAAAGCTTACTCCGACAAAGAATTTTTTTTACGTAACGAGTGCGCCCGTTTAATTGAACGTGGCAAAGTTATGCTTAGCGTTACTGTAGAAAACAACGATGAAGCCACAAAAGCCGCAGGCATTAACCAAGCTCTGCTTACACATTACTACACAACATTAAAAAATATAGCTGCCGATTTAGGTCAGTCAAGCGAAAATTTAATGGCTTTAGCCGTAAACTTTCCGGATGTAATAAAGTACGAGGACAATGCCATAAGCGACGAAGAATGGAAAGATGTTTTGCTAACTTTTAACCAAGCGGTAACCAACTTTAACACATTTAGAATTGATGAGGGCAATGTTTTAATGAACGATTTAAAATTGCGTATTACAAATATTTTAGATTTTATGGCAGGTATTGAGCTGCAAGAACCTACTCGTATTTTAGCTGTTAGAGATCGTTTAGCTGGATTTTTAGCAGAAGCTGTTGGTAAAGAAAACGTAGATGGAAACCGTTTAGAGCAAGAACTTATTTATTATATTGATAAATTAGATATTACAGAAGAAAAAGTACGCTTAAAAAGCCATTGCAATTATTTTTTAGAAACATTAAACCAGCATGATGCCGGCGGTAAAAAATTAGCTTTTATTACTCAAGAAATTGGGCGAGAAATAAATACCATTGGCAGTAAAGCCAACAACGCCGATATACAAAAAATGGTGGTGGGCATGAAAGAAGAATTAGAAAAAATGAAAGAACAATTGCTAAACGTATTGTAATGGTTTTACCCAAAGACTCAAAACAGGGCAAACTCGTTATATTTTCGGCACCATCAGGGGCGGGCAAAACAACTATTGTTAAACATTTATTGGGTAAATATCCCGATAGGTTAGCTTTTTCTATTTCGGCAACTACCCGCGACCCTCGTGGCCAAGAGGTTAATAACCAAGATTATTATTTTATAAGCAAAGAAGCTTTTTTACATAAAGTAGCCAAACACGAATTTGTAGAGTTTGAAGAAGTATACGCCGGCACATTTTACGGAACATTGAAAAGCGAAATTCAGCGAATTTGGAACGAAGGTAAACACGTAATTTTTGATATTGATGTTGAAGGCGGATTGCGTTTAAAAAAGAAGTTTGATCAAAATGCTCTAGCTATTTTTGTACAACCACCATCAATAGAAGTATTGCAACAACGTTTAGTTAGCCGCGGTACCGATAGTAAAGAAAAACTAACCGAACGTTTTGCCAAAGCCGAAAAAGAGTTAGCTTATGCCCCACAATTTGATGTGATTTTAAATAATTTTGATTTAAAGGTAGCGTGTAAACAAGCGGAGGAGTTGTTGATTAAGTTTTTAGGGTAAACAAATCTCGAAAGCGGTTACAAACCTTGTTGGGGGTTAATAAAACCTTTCAAACCGTTTCCAAGGTCTTTGACCGTTGGAAAAGTTGCCCAACCTCGACAACGGTTAAAAACCTTGCCGGGGGTTAATAAAACCATTAACCGTTTCCAAGGTCTCAGACCGTTGGAAAGGTAGTTAAACCTCGACAACGGTTAAAAAGACCTTACACCCTTTAAAATCAAACCCAAAACAAAACCCTCCATAATTTGGTATACTTTTAGTTAATAATCAGATAAATATTTTATCCCTATGCTTGTAAAGTTTACCAATAACGGCATTTATTGCGCCCAAGCCAATGTTTATATCGACCCTTGGAAACCTGTAAACTACGCTATTATAACCCACGCACACTCTGATCATGCTCGTTATGGCCACAAAAATTATTTAGCTCATACCCATTCCGAAAATATTTTAAAACACCGTTTAGGAAACATCGCTATCCAAACCATTCCTTACAATCAAACCATTATAATAAACGGTGT
>JAYULE010000039.1:0-18538 GCA_043763845.1 Sphingobacteriales bacterium | reverse complement strand
AACTAGAACTAATCAAATAGCTTTTACTACTAATTTTATATCGGTAAATGAGAGCGAAGGAACTGTTAGTGTAAATTTAACCCTTACCGACCCAACCATTAGCAGTGCAAAACTAGTTTTAAAAGCTGCACCTTTTAGTAATACAGATGCAAGTGATATAACTTATGCAACGCAAACTTTAAATTTTACACCTGCAAGTTCGGTTACCCAAACCATTACTATACCCATAAACAACGATACTTTATCTGAAATGGACGAGTATTTTGTTTTATCTCTTGAAGATTTAACCGGAGTAACTTTAAGTGGTAAACAGTTTGCAACAATATATATTAGAGATAACGACCGTTTAGCGCCCGTTGCAACCCAAGAACTTACCTTAAACTACACAAGTAGTTTTAAACCTAATACCATAACGGGTAGCACTACCGAAATTGTAGTACACGATGCAGCAACGCAAAAATTGTTTATGACAAGTGCTGTACAAGACAGGTTGGATATTGCCGATTTTACAAACCCAGCAGCTATTACATTAGTGAAATCTATTAATATGTTACCTTATGGTGGCATTACTAGTGTGGCCGTTAAAAACGGAGTAGTTGCAGTTGCTTGCCCTAATGCAAACGAACAATTAGATGGTTCGGTTGTGTTTTTTAATACCAATGGCGATTTTTTAAAGCAGGTTACAGTAGGTGCATTGCCAGATATGATTACTTTTTCGCCCGATGGTAATAAAATATTTACAGCTAACGAAGGTCAGCCAAATACAACTTATTCTGTAGATCCTGAAGGTTCGGTTAGTATTATAGATATTTCTGGCGGTATAGCATCTATTGACCAAACAAAAGTTACCACTTTACTTTTAACGGGTTTTAATGCGCAAGAAACTGCTTTAATAGCAAGTGGTGTTCGTAAAACAAGATTATCTTCTACGCTTTCGCAAGATTTTGAACCAGAATACGTAACCGTATCGGCCGATAATACAAAAGCTTGGGTGGTAATGCAAGAAAACAATGCCATTGCCGAAATTAATTTAACTAACAATACCTACACCAGCTTATGGCCTTTAGGTAAAAAAGATTTTAATGTTATTGGTAGCGGTTTAGATGCTTCGGATAATAGCGGAAGAGTTCACCTTTCTAACTACCCAGTAAAATCATTTTTTATGCCCGATGGTATTGCAAATTATACCGTTAACGGTAAAACTTATTTAGTTACTGCAAACGAAGGCGACGAAAAAGATTACGGAACTTTTGTAGAACGTACTACAGTTGGAGCTGTAAATTTAGACCCTACAATTTTCCCTAATGCGGCAGTATTAAAAGAAACACACAATTTAGGAAGATTAAGAATATCTAGTTTTAATGGCGATACCGATGGTGATGGTGATTATGATGAGTTGATGATGGTAGGTGCAAGATCTTTTTCTATTTTTGATACCGATTCGAAAAATATAGTTTACGATAGTAAAGATGATATGGAGTTAATTACTTCTAAATCACCAATTACAGCAGCATTTTTTAATACAGATAACGAAAGTACTACTTTAAAAAATCGTAGTCGTTCTAAAGGACCCGAGCCAGAAGGCGTAACCGTAGCCACAATTGCTGGTAAAGTTTATGCATTTATTGGTTTAGAGCGTGTAGGCGGAATAATGGTTTACAACATTACCGACCCAACAAACGTAAAATTTGTAGATTATAAAAATAACCGTACAGCTACAACAGCAACCAGCGATTTAGGTCCAGAAGGTATTAGCTACATTTCTGCAGCAAACAGCCCTACAGGCAAACCTTACGTGATGATTGCTAACGAAATAAGTGGCAATATTTCTGTTTTCGAAGTTGCTGGTCCAGCAGTTACGCCTTTTAAACTTCAACTTTTACATAGTTCGGATGGTGAAGGTGGATCAAACAATATGGCCAACTTTGCTGCCGTATTTGAAAAACTGGAAAGCCAATATCCAAACACCATTAAAATATCATCTGGAGACAACTGGATTCCTGGACCTTTCTTCAACGCATCTGGCGACAGACCAGCAATTGATGCAACTTTAAGAAGTGTATATAATTCTCACTTTGGGGCAGCTACAAGTAATTCATTAAGAGCAAGTATTGGAAGAATTGATCTTTCTGTACTTAATTTATTAAAATATAATGCAGCAACTTTTGGTAATCATGAGTTTGATGCTGGTACTAGTGTTGTTGGCGAAATAGTTGGTTACGAATTAAGCGGAACAGATAAAAGATGGGCTGGAGCTCAGTTTCCATACTTAAGTGCAAATCTTGATTTTAGTGGCGATGCTGCTTTGGCTCCTTTATTTACCAATCAAATTTTGCCTAGCACAGCTTACCTTTTAAGACCAGATACTATTACAGCAGCGGTGCCGAGAAGAAAAATTGCGCCTGCAACAATAGTTACTATTAATGGCCAACGAATAGGCGTTATTGGAGCAACTACTCAAATATTAGAGTCTATTAGTTCGGTTGGTGGTGTTAAAGTTAGAGGTTCTAAAACCAACAATATGGTAGAATTAGCAACTTTTTTGCAGCCATTTATTGATCAAATAAGAGCTACTGGTGTAAATAAAATTATATTATCGTCGCACTTACAGCAAATTGCTTTAGAAAAGCAATTAGTAAGATTATTACGTGGAGTAGATATTGTAATCGCTGGTGGATCTTCTACTTTGCTTGCCGATGCAAACGATGTATTAAGGACTGGTGATGTAGCTGTTGATACATATCCATTAATTACTACAAATGCCGATAACGAACCAGCCTTAGTTGTTAACGTTGACCAAGAATGGAAATATGTTGGTAGGTTAGTTGTTGATTTTGATGCTGCAGGTGTGTTAGATATTAGTAGCCTTAATTCAACAATTAACGGTGTTTATGCAACTACCGATGCAATGGTAACTGCACTTCATGGAAGTGCCGCAACAGCTTTTGCAACAGGTACAAATGCGGCTCGTGTTAAAACATTGGTTGATGCAGTTAACGCTGTTATTGCAGCAAAAGATGGAAATATATTGGGTAAAACCAGTGTGTTTTTAAACGGTAGAAGAACAGATGTAAGAACGCAAGAAACTAATTTGGGTAATATCTCAAATGATGCAAATTTAGCTATTGCAAAACAATATGATTCTTCGGTTTTAGTTGGAATTAAAAATGGTGGAGGAATTAGAACTTCAATTGGTGAGGTAAGAGTAAATCCTTCAACAGCAATTTACGAAGAGTTGCCCCCACAAGCAAATCCAACTGTTGGAAAACAGGTTGGTGATATTTCCCAATTAGATGTTGAAAATTCATTAAGATTTAATAATAGTCTTTCTTTGGTAACCGTTACTGCAACGCAATTACTTCAATTATTAAACCATGGAGTAGCTGCAACTGTTGCAGGTGCAACACCAGGTCAGTTTGCACAAGTAGGTGGTATTTCATACAGCTATAACGCAACATTACCAGCCGGAAGCAGAATACGCAATGCGGTAATTATTGACAGCGCCGAAAATGTTTTACAAGTAATTGCAAAAGACGGTATTGTTCAAGGAGATCCGGCCAGACCTATAAGAGTGGTAACGCTAACATTTTTATTAACCGGAGGCGATGCTTATCCGTTTAATAGTTTCGTAACAGCTAATCCTACATTTGCCAATAGGGTTGATTTAGTTGTACCTGGAGCACCAAAAACCGGAAATGCTACGTTTACCGATAATGGTTCGGAACAAGATGCTTTTGCAGAATATCTTAAATCGAGATTTAACACAACATCCTACAATGTTGCTGATGTAGCAATGCCTTTAGACAGGCGAATTCAAAATCTTGCGGTTAGAGCCGACAATGTATTAAGATTACCTACAGTAAAAATAGTAACTCCTGCTCAGGATACTGTTATAGATGCAGGAAATCCTATAACATTAAGAGCGATTGCAAATGATTCGAATGGCACTATAACAAAGGTTGAGTTTTATTCATCAGAAACCTTAGTTGCAACAGACATGGTTGCCCCTTACGAACTTTTTAGTACTGGTGTTGGTGCAGGATTGTATAAAGTAACAGCTAAAGCTTTTGATAATAGTGGAAATACCACCGTATCTGATACTGTAAAAATAACGGTTACAGCTTGTACGCCTGTTGGAAATATTACTGCCGAAGGGTATTATAACATTCCGGGTAAATTTGTTATAAACCTTACAAATAACTCTAATTATCCAAACAATCCAAGTATTGTTACTCAGCTTCCGTCTTTAAACTATCAAAATATAGGTGATAATTATGGTGGAAGATTACGTGGGTATATTTGCGCTCCAGAAACTGGTAATTATACTTTTTATATTGCAAGTAACGAAAACAGCGAACTTTATTTGAGCACAAATGATGTAGTGAGCAATAAAAGAAGAATTGCATATTTGAATTCTGACGTTTCTCCTCGAGCTTGGTTTACATTTTTTACGCAGAAATCGGTACAAATCTTTTTATTAAAAGGAGCTCGTTATTATATCGAAGTTCTTCATAAAGAAAGTACAGGAGTAGATCATCTTTCGGTAGGATGGAAAATACCTAGTTTAAATAATGTTAACGTGATTTCTGGAAGTTTTCTTTCTCCTATTACAGGTATTATGAATACTTCTAGTTTAGGATTTACCGAAATTGGAGGGCTTTTAGATCCATCACAATTAAATGCTAATTCTACAGATGGTAATTCTTCAGTTTTCACTGTATATCCTAACCCCGTTACAGCAAACATTATATATGTAAAATCAAATAAAACTGATTTAATACAAGTTAATGTACAGCTATTTAACTTAAATGGGGTGTTAATTTATCAAGGAAAACCAGTAGTAACGGCTGGTAACTTCGAAGTTAAATTAGACCAAAAACCACCAGCGGGTGTTTATATATTAAATGTTGATGGCTTAGGCACACAACAATTGATTATCAAATAATAAAAATTTAAAATTTTATGAAGAGAGCAGCTTAATAGTTGCTCTCTTTTTTTTGGAGAGTGTTCGATAATTTTTGAGAAGGTGTAGAGGGAAATGAAGTTACAAAAACTGTTTCAAACTAATCGTAAACATCTTTTCGGTGACCTAACGTTATAACATTTACAATAAGTTCATCATCAATAATATCGTAAATAATACGGTAATTGCCAGTTCTAATGCGGTAACCTTCTCTTCCACTTAGTTTTTTACAACCTTGTGGCCGAGGGTTTCTGGTAAGATTAGCAATTGCTTGTTTTATTTTAGAATAATGTGGCTCATTAATTTTGGCTAAATCTTTGAGAGATAGCTTGCTAAAGTTTAATGAGTAAATCATTTCTTTTTTCTTCTATCATTTTAAAAGCCTCGGCCATTGGAATCCGCTCACGGGTGTCCTCTTTTTTAGCTTCGTCATAAAGCCTCACATCTTCAATATCGTCTAACTCTTCCATAATTGCATCAAACTCTTTGGCAGTGAGTATTACTAACGATTTATTACCATCTGTGTCTTTTATGTATTGTGGGTTTATAGAAATCATATATTTATAATTTAATGAGGTACGATTTTGTTTAAAAGAAAATGTTTAATAACAAATTTAGCTTAAATACAATCAAATCAAATATAAATAATTAATGTTTAATGGTTTCCTTTCTTTTATAATAGGTTGCAATTTTTCAAATTTATGAATTACGAAAATCAACCTCCCAAATAAAATTTAACTTCAGAAATAAAAAATCTATTACTAGCGTTTTTTATATATCAATATCTATTTAAAACGTTAATTTGTCTGTTATTAAAAAGAGTGTAATTGAATTTAAACTTTTTTAGGAAGAGTAAACCATTATATCCAAACATTAAATTTAAACCATAAATCACAAAAAAATCACAAATATAAAATGGCAAACCACTATTACAACGCCGATGACTTAGGTAAATTTGGCAAAATCAGCGAATTTCAACAGCCATTAGGCAATAAATTTTTTGATTAATATGGCGAAGTTTTTAACGAAGGAAAATTAACGGCCAAAGAAAAATCGCTTATCGCATTAGCTGTTTCCCACGCAGTACAATGCCCGTATTGCATTGATGCTTACAGTACTAATGCTTACGAAAAAGGGTATAGCAAACAATAAATAACGGAAGCCGTACATGTTGCCGCTGCTATAAAAGGTGGTAACATTGTGCCAGGTGTATTTGTTAATTATTTTTAAAAATATACCAAGCCCAATAAATTAATACAAATTGTAAAGGCAAACGAATAATTGCCAATGTGTGTCTACCAATTGCGGGGTTTTCTTTAAAAATATCTAAAATATGTAGAGGTAAAAAAACTACCATCATTATTAAAATAAGTAAACCACCTAACTTTCTAAATTTTGGTATCATCAATAATGTTCCTGCTATAATTTCTGCTAAACCAGCCAAAAAATTGCTAGCTGCTTTTGGTAAAAAATTGGGAATAAAGGCAAAATATTTTTGTGGATCTATAAAATGGCCTATACCCGCTATTATAAAAAAAACTCCGAATATAACCGTGAATATATTCTTGGGTTTGTTGATAAATGTTTTCATAAAAGTAGAATTAGCTGTATAGGTAAAAAAATTACTAACAAAAAACGCCTTAAACATTGTTTAAGGCGTTTTTATATATTTATTTTAAGTGCGGAGAGTTAGGGATTCGAACCCCAGGACCCTTTAACAAGTCAACAGTTTTCAAGACTGCCGCAATCGACCGCTCTGCCAACTCTCCGCTGCAAAAGTACAAAAAGCATTGATTTTGGCAAATAAATTATAGGTTCTTTTAAAATTATGTTGATGTGGAGGTATAAAAATTTAATATTCAATAGTTTAACACTAATTTTCTTTTTCATAAAAAATAAACTCTTGTTGCAATTACAAAAATTTGAGAATACAAACAGTTTTTAGGGCTTTAAATAAGGAGAATAATTAAAAAAAATATCTGTTTCGATAATTTTAGCAATACAATAGGTTTAAAAAAATCTTGACGCAAAAACCCTATACGATAAGGTGTAATATCTCACTCAAAGGTTGGTCTATCTCAATTAAAATACCGTTAACGCCAGCGGCATCTGCAGCTTCAACATCAGTGATTTTATCGCCAATAAAATAACATTTGCTAGGGTCTAAATTAAATTTTTCAATACCACGCAATAACATACCCGGTTTAGGTTTACGGCAATCGCAATCGCCCGTAAATAATGGGTGGTGCGGACAAAAATAAATATCGGCAATCTCAATACCTTGCGCTTTGTAAACACTTATTAAATGCGTATGCATTTTACTTAACTCTTTTAAAGTGTACCAACCTTTGGCAATACCGCCTTGGTTTGTAGCCACAATAATTAAATACCCCCTACTATGTAAAGTTTTTAAGGCTTCAAAATTATGTTCGTGAATGTGAAAGTCTTCAAACTTACAAACATAATCACCTAATTCTTTATTAATTACGCCGTCTCTGTCTAAAAAAATTGCTTTGTTTTTCATATATTTTTTTTAATAGTGTTTAGTTTTAATAAGTGTTGCGCACAATATTCAATAATATGATTTAAAATATAATTATCAAAAATATTATATATTTAATTAAAACATTAACCTAAAAAAATAGGTTATTTATTATGTAAATAATTTAATTCCAAAACGGAACATACTAATTATGCTTTTTTTAATTATTTGACATAATATTATAAATAATTAATAATATAACCATAAAGTTAATTTAATGTTACCATTTTTGTAATTTTATTGTTAAGTTTATATATTTATGTAAATTATTTGTAATTTAGTATTCAATCACAATCAATATTTTTAATTTAATGAATCAATTAGAAACAGTACAAGAAGGTTTATATAACTCTAGCTATGAGCATGATGCATGTGGCACTGGCTTTATAACAAATATTAAAGGTATAAAATCGCACACTACGGTTTTAAATGCGCTTACTATTTTGGAAAATATGGAGCATAGAGGAGCCTGCGGTTGCGATCCACTTTCGGGCGATGGGGCAGGCTTACTTTTGCAAATTCCTCACGAATTTTTCTTAGAAGAATGTACTTCTTTAGAAATAAACATTGGCGAACCAGGCGATTACGGCGTGGGTATGATATTTTTCCCTAATGATTCGGCATTAAAAAAAGCATTAAAGAAAACCATTAGCTCTTCTGCTCAAAAGTTGGGTTTAAGTATTTTAGGCTACCGTAAAGTACCTGTAAACTCAAGCTCAATTGGCGTAACCGCTTTAGAGGTTGAGCCTAGCATTAACCAAATATTTATTCAAAAACCAGCATCAATTAACAACGATGAAGATTTTGAACGCAAACTATATGTATTAAGACGGTTAATAACCAAAAACGTTAAAGAAAGCTTTAAATCACCAGCCGAACAATGCTATTTTGCATCTTTATCTTGTAAAATAATTGTTTACAAAGGGCAATTAACCACCTACCAAGTTCGTCAGTACTATAACGATTTAGCCGATAGCCGAGTAATATCAGCCTTTGGTATGGTACACTCTAGGTTTTCTACCAATACTTTCCCATCTTGGAAACTGGCACAACCTTTTAGATGTTTATCTCACAACGGTGAAATAAATACCTTAACTGGAAACTTAAACTGGTTTTTTGCTGGCGTAAAATCTTATGTGTCGCAATATTTCTCGGGCGAAGAGATGGAAATGCTGATGCCTGTTATAGATGATAACCAATCCGATTCGGCCTGTTTAGATAATATTGTGGAACTTTTAATGCATTGCGGTCGCTCGTTACCTCATGTAATGATGATGTTAGTGCCCGAAGCTTGGGATGGTAACGAATTAATGGATCCTTTGAAAAAAGCATTCTACGAATTTCACGCAACATTAATTGAGCCTTGGGATGGCCCAGCAGCTTTAACCTTTACCGATGGTAAACTAATTGGTGCTTTATTAGATAGAAATGGCTTACGTCCATTACGTTACGTAATTACTAACGATGATACAGTTATTGTAGCATCAGAAGCAGGGGTTTTAACTATTGATGAAAAAACGGTAATTAAAAAAGGCCGTTTACAACCAGGTAAAATGTTTTTAATTGATACTGTTGAAGGTAAAATAATAACCGACGATGAAATTAAGCACCAAATGGCTAGTCGCCAACCTTATGGCCGTTGGTTAGAAAATTATAAAATTAGAATTGAACAATTGCCCGAGCCAAGAGTATCTTTTACAGGCTTATCTAAAGAATCGGTTTATCGTTACCAAAAAGTTTTTGGCTATAGCCGAGAAGATTTAGAAATTATTGTAAAACCAATGGCAGTTGAAGGTAAAGAGCCAATTGGCTCGATGGGTACCGATGTGCCTTTAGCCGTATTATCCGACCGTCCGCAACACCTATCAAGTTATTTTAAACAATTCTTTGCGCAGGTAACCAACCCACCAATCGACCCTATTAGAGAGCGTTTGGTAATGAGTTTGGCAACATTTATTGGCAACAATGGCAATATTTTAGACGAAGATAAAATGCACTGCCATTGCGTAACTTTAAAGCAACCCATTTTAAACGATTACGAATTAGAAAAACTACGCAGTATTGACACTGGTTTGTTTCAATCAAAAACATTGCAAACCTATTTTAAAGCAGATGGTTTACCAGGTTCGTTAGAAAAAGGAATTGATAGATTGTGCCGCTATGCCGAAGATGCTGTTAACGATGGTTTCCAAGTAATTATACTATCTGATAGAGCAATAGACTCAAACCACGCACCAATTCCATCTTTATTAGCCATATCTGCAGTACACCATCATCTTATAAAACAAGGTTTTAGAGGCTCGGTAGGTTTGGTAGTTGAAGCTGGCGATTTATGGGAAGTGCACCATTTTGCTTGTTTATTAGCCTTTGGTGCTACCGCAATAAATCCTTATTTAGCCTTAGCATCAATTGATACGATGCACAAAGAAGGAAAATTAGAAACTACACAAGATATTCAAAAACTAACCTACAATTACATAAAAGCAGTATGCGATGGTTTATTAAAAATATTCTCGAAAATGGGAATATCCACTTTACAATCGTACCATGGCTCGCAAGTATTCGAGATATTAGGTATCAATAAAGATGTGGTTAAAAAATACTTTACAGGTGGCATAACCCGTATAGAAGGTTTAGGTTTAGATGATATTGCTCGTGAAGCTTTAATGAAACACGTAACTGGTTTTGCTGGCGAAGATACTAATCAACATTTACTAAACGAGGGCGGCATTTACCAATGGAAACGCCGTGGCGAAGCCCATTTATTTAACCCCGAAACCGTACATTTATTACAACACGCAACCCGTACCAATAGCTACGAAGTTTATAAAAAATATGCAAAAGTTATAAACGAACAAACAGATAAGTTATACACTATTAGAGGTTTACTTTCTTTTGCACACCACCGCGAGGCAATTTCAATTGATGAAGTTGAACCAGCCGAAAACATTATGAAGCGTTTTGCAACTGGTGCAATGTCGTTTGGTTCGATCTCTCACGAAGCCCACAGTACTTTAGCCATTGCCATGAACCGCATTGGCGCAAAAAGTAATACAGGCGAGGGTGGCGAGGATGAAATGCGTTACGAAACTATGCCTAATGGCGATTCTATGCGTTCGGCAATTAAACAAATTGCATCGGCAAGGTTTGGCGTAACCATCAACTACTTAACCAATGCCGATGAGCTGCAAATAAAAATGGCACAAGGTGCAAAACCAGGTGAAGGTGGCCAATTACCCGGCCATAAAGTTGATGATTGGATTGCAAAAACACGTCACTCAACCCCAGGTGTAGGCTTAATATCGCCACCACCACACCACGATATTTACTCAATTGAGGATTTAGCACAGCTAATTTTCGATTTAAAAAATGCAAACCGCTCGGCCCGTATCAATGTTAAATTGGTATCGAAAGCTGGCGTAGGCACCATTGCAGCCGGTGTTGCAAAAGCCCACGCCGATGTTATTTTAATAGCCGGTTACGATGGCGGTACAGGTGCATCGCCTATAAGTTCGGTAAAACACGCTGGTTTACCTTGGGAGTTAGGCTTGGCCGAAGCACACCAAACTTTAGTAAGAAATAAATTACGTAGCCGCGTAGTTTTACAAGCCGATGGGCAGTTAAAAACAGGTAAAGATATTGCCATTGCAGCTTTGCTGGGTGCCGAAGAATGGGGCGTTGCAACTGCAGCTTTAGTTGCAGGTGGCTGTATTATGATGCGTAAATGCCACTTAAATACTTGCCCTGTAGGCGTTGCCACACAAGACCCTGAACTACGTAAACTATTTAGCGGCAAGCCAGAACATGTGGTAAACTTATTTAAATTTTTAGCCGAAGAGTTGCGTGAAATTATGGCTGAACTAGGCTTTAGCACCATAAACGAAATGGTTGGCCGTGTGCAGTTTCTTAAAAAACGAGATAACATTAAACATTGGAAAGCTAAAAAAGTAGATTTATCGGGCATATTATACCCAGTATTTAATCCTAAAGGCTTAACACTTTATAATAGCGAAAGCCAAGACCACGGTATGGCCGATATTTTAGATTGGAAACTATTAGCACAAGCCAAAGCTGCCATTGAGGATAAAACTCCAGTATTTGGTGCATTTGATGTTAAAAATACCGATAGAACAATTGGTACATTATTATCAAACGAAATTGCCAAAAAATATGGTTCGTTGGGTTTGCCCGATAATACCATTAATTATAAATTTTCTGGCTCGGCAGGACAAAGTTTTGGTGCATTTGCATCAAAAGGATTATCGTTTGAGTTAGAGGGCGAAGCAAACGATTATGTTGGCAAAGGGTTGTCTGGTGCTCAAATAGCAATTTATCCTTCCAAAGAGAGTACGTTTAATCCTGCCGAAAATATTATTGTAGGTAATGTGGTTTTATACGGTGCTACATCGGGCGAGTTATTTATTAGAGGTTTAGCTGGCGAACGTTTTGCGGTACGTAACTCGGGTGCAACTGCAGTTGTTGAAGGTGTGGGCGACCACGGTTGCGAATATATGACAGGTGGACAAGCCTTAATTATTGGTAAAACAGGTCGTAATTTTGCCGCAGGTATGAGTGGTGGTATTGCTTGGATTTATGATGTTGATGGCCGTTTTGTAGAAAATTGCAATATGGAAATGGTTGATTTAGACCCATTATCGCCTCAAGATGAAGAACAAATAATTAGCCTTTTAAAGAAACATTTTACCTTAACAGGTAGCCAAGCCGCCGAGTATCTAATTAATAACTGGGCCGATGAAAATGTAAAATTTATAAAAGTATTCCCTAAAGAATACAAAAGAGTACTATTAGAAAAAAAACAATTAGAAAAAATTAGCTAAAAGGCGATATGGGAAAAGTAACAGGTTTTATGGAATTTGGGAGAGAGCTTCCAGAAAAAGTATCTCCGCAAGAGCGTAAAAAAAATTATAAAGAATTTGTTGGGCTTTACAGCGATGAAAAGTTAAACCAACAATCGGCTAGGTGTATGAATTGTGGTATACCTTTTTGCCACAGTGGTTGCCCACTAGGTAATGTTATACCCGAATTTAATGATGCCGTATACAAAAAAAATTGGGAAGATGCTTACGAAATATTAAGCTCTACCAATAACTTTCCAGAATTTACTGGTAGAATTTGCCCTGCACCTTGCGAAGCCGCTTGTGTTTTAGGAATTAATAAGCCTGCAATTGCAATTGAAGAAATAGAGAAACACATTATAGAAATTGCGTTTGAAAAAGGTTTAGTTAAACCTAATTCTCCAATATTAAAAACAGGCAAAAAAATTGCTATTGTGGGTAGTGGCCCGGCAGGTTTAGCTACCGCAGCACAATTAATAAAAGTTGGCCACGCTGTAACTGTTTTTGAGCGTGACGATAAACCAGGTGGTTTGTTGCGTTACGGTATTCCAGATTTTAAACTAGAAAAAAACGTAGTAGAACGCCGCATTAAAGTAATGGAAGATAGCGGTATTGAGTTTAAATGCAATACCGAAATTGGTAAAGATATTGATGCCAACGATTTAGTTAAAGATTTTGATGCCGTAGTTTTAGCTGGTGGTTCAACCATTCCTCGCGATTTACCCATCCCCGGAAGAGAATTTAAAGGCGTTTACTACGCAATGCAGTTTTTAAAACAACAAAATAAACGAGTTAGCAGTTTACCAGTAAATTTAGAAGATATTTTAGTAACTGATAAAAATGTGGTAGTTATTGGTGGTGGCGATACCGGTTCGGATTGTGTAGGCACATCAAACCGCCAAGGTGCAAAAAGTATAATGCAATTTGAGTTGATGGTGCAACCGCCAAAAGAACGTAATTTAACTATGCCTTGGCCACAATATCCAATGGTTTTAAAAACAACTAGCTCACACGAAGAAGGTTGTCATCGCCATTGGGGTGTAAATACTAAAGAATTTATTGGCGATGCTGAAGGTAATTTAAAAGGTTTAATGTTGGTTGATGTGGAGTGGGAAACCGATTTTTTAGGTCGCCCAACTAAATTTAAAGAAGTTGAAGGTAGTGTACGAGAAATACCTTGCGAACGTGTATTTTTAGCAATGGGTTTTGTTAACCCACAATACGATGGCATGTTGGCTCAATTAGGTGTTAATGTTGATAACCGCAAAAACGTGGATGCCAAAGAAGGCGATTTTAAAACCAATGTAAGCAAAGTTTTTGCAGCTGGAGATATGCGTCGTGGTCAATCGTTAGTGGTTTGGGCAATATCCGAAGGTAGAGAAGCAGCCCGAAAAGTTGATGAATTTTTGATGGGTCACTCGGTTTTAGAAAGTAAAGATGCCGTAAATATGTATGACAGTACTTACGCTTAAATTTAATTCAATTTTAAAAAAAGCCGTTTCAAATTAATTTGAAACGGCTTTTTTGTTTTATCAATTTTTTGGTTCTTCTTCAAAAACTGTAGAATAGACTCAAATTGCATACTCATTAAACAGGTGTGCGATTAGGGACGGCCTAGCTGTTGTTTGGAGCGGGATGCCAATAAATTTTTTGTAGAAATTAAAATAAAGTACCATCCAAGCAAGTCGCAGCGTGTTGCACAAACAAAGTAAAAGCACAAACGTTGTTACCACGCCTCGAATTGCGCCGTTAAAAATTTATTGAGCATACTTGATAAAACAACAGCAAGCCTTGATTCTTTGCTTCTTTTCTCATCAAGGAGAAAGAAGATGAAAAAAAGCCTATTAAAAAATTATTTTATTACAGGCAAAATATTATAAACACAAAATGACGAAGAACCAATTTTTTTATGTTAACAAATTATAGGAACATATAATTAAAATTTACCCTTCCCAACATTCGTTATTTACCACGCTTAAAAACTCGGTACGTGGGGCTAAATTTAAATAAGGATAAACAATTTTAGACAAATAAAGCCCTTGCGGATGTGCTGGTACAACATCAATAGGCTTTTTGGTATCTAAAAAATAGCTTTCAAAACCATCAACACTTAACTCGCCCTTACCAACTTTTAGTAACCTAGCCATAATTATGCGTATCATACGGCTTAAATATCGATTTGCCGATATGCTAAAACGTACTTTATCGCCTTTGGCATTTATAAATAATTGTGCGGCACTAACTTGGCAATTGGTATGCTCGTACTTATCTGGCGATGTACAAAATGCAGCATAATTGGTATATTTAGTTAGCAGTTTAGCTGCTCTCTGCATTTCACTAAAATGCAAAGCGTTAAACAAATACATTGCGCTAAGGTTGGTTATAAAAGGGTCTTTATAGGTGTGTAAAAAATAGTCGTAAGTGCGTTGCGTAGCATCAAAACGGGCATGCTGTTTGCCACTCATTTTTATAATATCAAAAATTGCTATGTTGGCGGGTAGGGTTTTATTTAATCTAAAGGCCAAATTGTAATCCCATTCTTGCTCAATATCGGTATGGAAAAAGTACTGACTAGCATGTACACCAGCATCTGTACGGCCACAACCGTTAATACCCAAAGGCGTTTTAAGTACTTTTTTTAGCTTGCTTTCTAGCACCTCTTGTACAGTGCTTACGTTTGGGTGCCGTTGCCAACCGTGTAAGTTTGTACCGTTGTAACCTATGTGAAAAAAGTATCTCAAAATTTAGTATCAGATGGAATTTAGGCAGTTGCCATTAAAAATTTGTGCTCACTAATAAAAATCGGTTTTAGTGAAAATGTTGTATTAAAAATTAGAAAGCAAAATATTAAATGATCAAATTTATACGCTTGCCTTATATTAAATAATTTAAGTTTAAAGGTATAAAAATTATGTAAATGAATTAAAATTTTAAATTGGTAGGATTTTGTTATATGCTTTTATAGATTAAAATAATTAAATTTTTAGTATACAATTTATATACATTCTATTTGCATTCTAATTTATATTTTTATGCTTTAAAATTTAACAATGATACCTATAAAGTTACAACAACAAAAAAAAGAAATCACAAAATTAGATGCTAAAACCCTGGCCGATATTTGTATTAAATTGGCAAAATACAAAACCGAAAACAAAGAGTTTTTAAATTATCTTTTGTTTCATAGTTATGATAACCAACCCTATATAGATGAATTGAAATTAGAAATTAACAACACTTTTTCGGCTTTAAAATTTAACGATTATGCCCATTTTAAGCTTATTAAAGTATTATTGTTACGTATTAATAAACACTTAAAATTTATTGGAGATAAAAATCAAGAAGCAGAAATTGTAGCCCAATTTTGTAATACATTTATGGCCAACGTAAGTGTGCGTAGTTACTACAATGGTTTAATTCAGATATTATTTCGCCAATTTGTGAGGTTACAAAAAATAGTAGGCAAATTAGATGAAGACTTACAGTTTGACTATAAAGATGATATTTACAACATTTTTTCTTATTTAAAACAAACAAGATTTTATAAGGATATTTAATTTTTAAATTTATTTTCGTTATAATAAATAAAATAGGGTTTAAGTAGCTAATAATTATGATTTGGGCGTTTTAACACGCTGTTCGCTAAATCTTTTTTATACCTAGCTCCCTAAGGTGGGGGGCAGGCATAAAAAAAGGATATCGCTACCATCGTTAACGCAAATTAAAAGTGCAAATAACTGATTATTAGTAAATTAAAATTTGAATAGGAATTAAAACAAATTTTATAGCATTGTTAATTGCTAATTAATTATAAGTAAAACTTTAGTATATTTTTAAGTAAATGTTTTATTTATTTATCTAAGTTAATAAATTGCTACCCAATTGTTATCTAAAATGCAAATACCTAATTGGCCATAAATTAAATATATATTTATCAAATTAAAATTAAATACTTTCTAAATTTCAATAATATGGGCATTATTAATTTTCGCTTTTTATTTAGTTTAACACTTGTGGTTATAATTGCCGTGGGGGTTTTTTATGGGATTTTTAAAATAAAAAACGAATTTTTTTCTAATAAACAAACCATTAGCCAAGATATTGTACTTACCAAAATAACTACAATGGGCAAATTAGAGTTGGTAAAGTTTTCGATGAAAGATGTGATTGACAAAACAGAAAGTAAAGATTTTTGGCCCGACGAACGAATACTTTTTGTTGCCGTGGGTGAAGTTACAGCTTGCATTGATCTTACAAAAGTTAAAAAAGATGATGTTAGAATAATCGGCGATTCGTTAACGCTTTTTTTACCACAGCCCGAAATTTGTTACACCAAACTTGATCATCAAAAATCTAAAATTTATGATGTATCGGGCATGTGGTTTTCTGATACTGTAAAAGATAGGGTTGAAGATATTTACAAAATAGCCGAAAACAAGATTTTTACAAGTGCTATGCAAATGAATATTTTAGGCAAAGCCAAACAAAATGCACAACTAATTTTTAAACCTTTGGTTGTAAATTTATCGGATAAAAAAGTGGGCATAATTTTTAAATAAACTTTTTTAGCGCACAAATATTCCCAATAAAATCCCACCTAAAATAATATAGGGAGTTTTAATTTTGGTAAAATTTAAAATTAGAAATGTGGTTAAAATTAGGGTTATGTTTATAAAATTTATTTGAGTAGGTTGTATCAAAAGCAAAAATGCCGAAATCATAAATCCAACCGCTACTGCATTTATACCAATTAATGATTTTTGTATTCGGGTAATTTTCTTCAAATCGTCCCAAAACGGAACAATAAAAAGTATAAGTATAAAGCCTGGTAAATTTATACCTAAAACAGCAATAAGACTTCCCATTATTTGCCCCGATAAAGTGTAACCGTTATTACCCAATGCCATTGCACCTAAGTAAGATGTGAACGAAAATGTTGGCCCAGGTATAGCCTGTTGTATGGCAAAACCCGCTAAAAATTCGGTATCGGTTAAATAATGTTTCATTTCTACAAATTCGGTAAACATTAAAGGCACTAAAACCTGCCCCCCACCAAAAATTAAAATCCCGTTACGGTAAAAATTCTCGAATAACCTAATAGGTAAACTATAAAATGAAGTACGGTTTACAATTGCGCCCAAAGCGCCAAATAATATAAGAATGCCTACAAAATAAGCTACTTTTTTAGGGTTTACTTTCGAAAATAGTTTTACTCGTATGGCATCTTCATCGGGCTGAGTTTCAATTGCCGATGATACAATGCCGCCTAATAAAATTAGAATTGGGAAAGCATAAGCATTTTTTAAAATTAAGCTGGCTGCAACGGCACATACTGCTAAACCCCACGTAACTTGTGTGCATAATATTTTTTTGCCAAAGCTGTATGCTGCGTATGCAACAATGCCTAAAGCAATTGGCTGTATAAAAATTAAAATATCAACAAAGTTGGTTTTAAGTTTGTAGGTATTGTAACTTATTGCTACAAAACACATTATAGCTGCCGATGGTAGTACCCAAATTAAAAATGTAATAATAGCTAAACTTACTCCGCCAACTTTATAAGCAATGCCCACAAGGGTTTGGGTTGATGTTGGCCCTGGCAATATCTGCGAAAGCGCATTTAGTTCCATTAATTGCTGCTCGGTAATGTAAGGGCGTTTTTTTACGAAATCGTTTAATAAAATGGCTAAATGTGCTTGTGGCCCACCAAATGATGTAAGCATAAAAGCCATAACATCTTTTAAAAAAATAATTTTTTTATAGCGCATTTAATGGGGTATACTTTATTTTGAAAAATATATGAATTGCTTGCAACTTTAATACCTAAATATATTTTCAATATTTTTTCAGAACAGTTTTAAAAAAAAATCTACAACAAAAAAAATTTATTCACAATTAAAAAATAAATTTCCTAAAATTATGGCTGGGTTAATATTTTAAGCTTTAATATTAAAATGTGTGTTTAATTATAAAAAATAGCTGCTAAATTAAACAAAGTTTAACTTGGAGTACAGATAGTGCTGGTTATAATTTTTAAGACTGTATTTTTTTAGTCAGAGATTTACTTTGAAAGAGTGCTTAAATAAATTCTAACTTTTTTATTGCTTCTTACATTCAAGTAATAAATGCAACGGCATTTAAATAAACGAGGGGTGTCTTTTTGTCCCTAGGGACAAA
>JAYULE010000038.1:0-18587 GCA_043763845.1 Sphingobacteriales bacterium | reverse complement strand
GCCTTAAGGGACATTATGATTAGGATTATTTTTTGACAAGGTCATTTACTTAATAATCGCAAATAAGTTAGACTTCTTTTTTTCTGAGAATGTTTCTCTTATAAAGTTTTCTCCCTAGGTTCTAACAACACTACTAAAACGAATAAGAAAAACCACCCAAAACGTTTAAACCAAAATTCGGGTAATACAAAAACTGTTGGTATTGCTTGTTTAATAAATTGTTTGCTTTTACAAACGCACCAAATTTTTTATTGTACGTATAATCTAAACCTAAACCAAAATCGAAAAAGCTGGATAAAGTGCTTATGTAATTGGGGCTGTAACCTGGTGTTGTAAAAGCTAATGGATCGGGATGATCTAAAACCATTGCTTTTGTAAGCGATTGGTAAAACAAATCGGTTGAGAAGGTAAATTTTTGTGCAATTTTTACTTTTGCTAGTGTACTAAATTTTAAAGCGGGGTTAAACCAAGCGTATTGTTGGTTTTTAAGGCTGTATTGGTTAAAATCTATTTTGGTATCTATACTAAAATCATCCGAAAATTTAGCGTTAATTTCGCCTGTAAAGTTTAAAATATTGGCATCATCGTAACCTAAATCAAACTTTTGTTTTTGGTCGATATTGTTTATAAAATACTGAAAATTATCCAACGTAATACTTTTTACCATTGCTTTAAAACCAACATTGGGTATAATTGTACCTCGCACACCGCCAGCAATATTTAATTTTTCGATGGTGTTTTTAATAGTAGGATTTTGGTTTAAAAACGGATTTACCATAACCAAATCTCGCAAACGGGTTTTGTTTACATCGCCATTAAGCTGCCCAAAAAGAGTTAAATAATTGTTTATTAACACATAATCAATACTTGCATTAGGGAAAAGATGTATGCGTTGGTTTGCACCAAACTCGTTTACATAATTTATTCCGGCCGTAAGTTTAAATCGGTCGCCATCAAATTTTAAGTAAGGATTAATTTTAAATAGATGGTTGCCAAACGTGTAAGCAATATCTTTGGTATTGGTAATATCAATAACTGCGTTTACCCCAACCTGAAACTTTTGCAAGTTTTTACTTCCACCAGCACTTATGGTAATATTATTTTCTGCACCATCAAAAACATTGTTAATGTGGTAAGCATTTATTTTGGTAGCTAATTGCAATTTGTTGCTATCGGATGGGGCAATACGTTTATAGATTTCGGCATCAGCTTCAAACAAATTAAATTTTTGTTGTGCAGGGTTTGGGTTGCTAAAGGTTTGCAAATCATCTACACCATAAAAATAATTAGTGCGGCGGTTATAACTTAAATTGCCTAATAAAACCAACCTATCGCCCACTGCTTTACCATAAATACTTGCACTTTGCATACTTGTATTTTGTTGGTTTAGCTTGCCTTTTTGTGCCAAATGGTTAAAGTTAAAACCAGCTTGCAAAGCAGGGTCTTTACCGGTTGCTAAATTAAGTTGTGCTAGGGTTGTGCCTAAATTGCCCAAGCCTATTTTTGCATAATTGTTTTTTAAAATTGGTGAATTTAACAAAACCATTTTTTGTGCCTCCAGCGGTTTAATATTGCTGTTTAAATCCAGTTTTTTATCTAAAAAATTGTAAGCAACACTTGGTGTATCGGGCTTTATATCGGCTAAATCTGGACTTCTTCTAATTTTTACAGCCTCGGCTAAAATGGGTTTGTAAGCTCGTTTTACTTCGATTTCTTGCGATAATGGGTTTTTAGTAGTATCGGCCACAGCCACTCCATTCGCTGGTTTTACAGTTTGTGCAATAAGTAATTGTACACCACACAATCCTGCCAAGGTAAAAAATAATGTTAATTTGATTTTAATTAGCATAGGTTATTTAGTGTTGATAGTTTCTAATTTTTGTTTGGCAGTTTCCAAAATTTCATCTTTACCCTCATAATTATCAATAATACTTTTTAGAGTGGCAATAGCTTGCACTTTATCGTTTAAAGCCAAATAATTATCGGCCAGTAATAAAAAGCTTTTACTTACCCAATAATCGTAATTGGGCATATTGTTTATTAAATCGAAACAGGTTTTTTGCGATAATTTATAAGACTTTTTTAGGTACTGAATTTCGGCAATATTGTATTTGGCTTCGGCAGCGGCAAGGCTTTTGGTAGCTTTTATAACGTCATCAAATTGCTTTTGGGCTGTAACGGTATCTTTTAACAAAAGGTAAGCTTTGCCAGCCGTAAGAGTTGCTTTATTAAGGTCTTCATCGGCAGTTTTATCATTGCTTTTAACCAAATCAACGTATTTTAAAGTTTGACTAGCATCTAATATAGCGGCATATGCCACCATTAAATTGTTAATGGCAAAATTATAATTTGCTTTATTTTCGCTTGCTATTTCTAGCTTTTTAAGGTGCACAATAGCTTCGTTATATTGCTTATTGTTCAAATAAATTTTGGCAATACTTAGCAAAGCCCTTTCGGTGTATTCGCTTGTCCAATCGCTTAAAATATATTCGTAATCGGTAATGGCGGCAGTAAAATTTTGGGTGTTTTTATAACTTTCGGCTCGTATAAATTTTGCTTGTTTATCTTTAATAGGTTTGGGAAACTTGTCAAAATAAGCGTTAACGGCTAAAATTGTACCCGCCCAATCGCTTTGCGTAAACCTGTTATATGCGGCTTTAAATAAAATATCGTCTTCTTGGGCGGTGCTATAATTGCCAATAGATGTGCTGTTTGCGTACGTTAAAAAATCGGCGGCGTTACCGTTATCCACATAAATACGCTCTATTAATTTTAGGGCTTGTTGGGCTTCATTACTGGCTTTATAATCGGTAATTACTTGTTTAAAATAATTTAAAGCTTCGATATCTTTTTGTTCGTCGTAATAAATTAATCCAATGGTAAGCAAGGCCCTAGGCAGGTAAGCACTACTTGGGTATTTTACAATTAAAGCTAAAAAATCGAGTTTAGCTTTATCACGACTGCTAATTAAAAAATAAGTGTAAGCAATTTCAAAACTGGCATCATCGGCATAATCAGAACTTGCAAACTGTGAAAGCAAATTTTGTAGCGTAGCAATTTTAACTTCGGGTTGATTTTGTAAACCCTCAATAACACCACGCTGAAAAAGTGCATAATCGTTACTTGGTGCTTTTTGGGCAATTATTTTATTGTAATTAAGCAAGGCGTTGGTGTAATTTTTTGCTCCAAAATAAGCATCGGCCAAACGCAAAGTAGCATCTAAGGTGGTGCTTTTATCTTTTTGGTTTCCTTTTAAAAACTTATCGAAAAACGTTACTGCTTGGCTATAATTTTCACCCTCGAAACTGGCATAACCTAAACCATAATTTGCGAAATTATAAAAATCGGTTTTTTGGGCTGCTGGCAAGGCTAAAAATTGGATAAAATAAGTTACCGCTTCGCCGTATTTTTTTACTTCGTACATGGCTTCGGCACACCAATACGTTGCGTTGGCGTAAATTTCGGCATCAATAGGGTACTTGTTTGATCGTATAAAAAGCGATATACTGTTTTCGAAAGCCCGTTCGTTATAAAACTCTAATGCTCTAAAATAAGTTACTTTTTGGTACGTTTCTTGACCATCGGGGTTTAATTCGGGCATAGCTTCTAAAACCTCAATAGCCGATTTATAATTTTTTGAACTTAATAAGATTTTAGCTTGTAAAGTTTTTGCTTCGTTGCCATTTTTAGCATTTGGATAAGTTTTTAAATACTCTTCAATCGCGTTTAACGCAATGTTATGAAACTCTAATTGGTACGATAGCTTGGCGAAATTAAACAAAGCATCTTGCTGTAATTGCTTATCAAAATCTAGTTTAGAAGCAACTTGAAAAGCATTACGAGCACTTTGTTTGTTTTGTACTGTAAAATAAGTGTTACCTAAAGTGTAAATACCGTGTTGGCTGTACTCGCTATTATCGTTTATTAATTTGCCTAATTGTGTAATAGCTTGGTTATATTTTTTAAGCTTATAATAGGTGTAACCAATTTGGTAAGCATCTTGGTTGTTTTGCGTTGCATTTTTATCCGCAGCCATAAAACTTTCGTAATATTTTGCTGCATTTACATAATCGGAATTTGCAAAATACGATGCCCCAACAATACGCCACATCTCGGTTTGATTTATTTGTTGGGTAGTATTTAAAATAGGTACTGCATATTTTATAACATCGTTGTAACGTTTATCTAAAAAATAAATAGCCGTAATGTAGTAAGGGTAACTGTTTTGATAAATTTCTGTACCGTTTAATTTCTCGAAATTTACTAAAGCATTTTTATAATCTTTGTTTAGATAGGCAATGTAAGCATAGTAATATGTAGCCTGTTGGCCGTAAGTATTTGGGTTATCTTTAACTGATGCAAAAAGGGTTTTTGCCGTTTCGTAATCTTTAGTTTCAAAATAGCTATATGCAGTTTTAAACTTATATTCGGTATCGTTTTTAGCGGCTAAATCATAACTATTAACTTTTATGAACCATTTTAAAGCATTGCTATATTGTTCTTTATCAAAATAAAACCTGCCTATTTCAAAAAAAGCTTGCTTAGTTTTTGGGCTTTCGGGGTGTTGCTTAATAAAATTTAACATCAAATCTTCGGCATCGTCGTTCTCTAAGGCCAAAGCGCATAATGCGTTGTAGTATTGCGCATCGGCTTTTAAGTTGCTTAAATCGGCGTTGCTTGGGTTACGGTTGGTATTGGTGGTATATGCTTTTTCAACTTCGGTAAATTGGCTTGATGCCGCAGCGTATTTGCCTTTATCCAACAGCTCTATCCCATTTTTATAGGCAGTTTGGGTGCTAAAGTAAATGGTGGTTTGGGCTTTTGCACCTATAAAGAACAAAATAAGACTAAGTGCAACAATGTTTGTTTTTTTGAACATATTGTTTTTAAATGCTGGTAAATAAATGCGAATATATTTATTTTATTGCTGAACCTTTAACGGTTTTTTTTAACAAATCATATTTGTATTATATTTTTTGAATTTTCTGCAAAAAGAAGCTACCTATTTACCTCCCAAAAGGATTTAAGGTATAACATATAAATAAATTCAAGAATTTTATAGTTGAGATGTGCAAATTTGTGAGGACCACTACTTAAATAAACCAAAAACATTTATTAGCATTTAATTGAAGTTTAACTTTTAATTAAGCTTGGCTTAATTATTGTCTATTGATAGAATAATTATAAACTTTAAATAAATATTAATGAAAAAAGTGGGAATAAAACTACTGCTATGCGGTATGTTAGGATTAGGCATTGCCTCTTCTTGCAACAACAATGCTACTAAAGAAAAAGAACCAGAGGTTATTGCTATGGATTCGTTAAAAGATTCGTTAAAACATCATCAAGAAGTGGTAGATAAAGACATTGAAAACGTAAAAAAATCAATGGAAAATGTAGATAAAGAATTTAACAATTAATTTAATGTTATGAAAACCAAACACATATTAAGCGCAATAATTATACCCGGTATATTATTTTTAGCTTCATTTAAAAAAAGTGATAAAATTTATTCCAATGAAACCCTTAGTCAGAAACATGGCAAAAACCATGATAATGATAACAAGGATAAAGGACAGAAAAAAGATAAGCATAATAACCACCATGATAATGGAAATAATGATAATTATGATAGAAATGAGAATGATGGACGTGATAATAAGCAACAAAAAAAGATAGATAAATTTTATAGTAAAGGCTACAAAAAACATTATGGTAACAATGGCAACGGCAACGGCCATTGGAAAAACAAAACTTATAAAAACCGCGACAATTGGGACAATAATAAATGGACTGTTGATAAATGGGATAATACTATTTGGGACGATGATCGTTTTGAAACCAGAATGCGCAGATTAAGAACTTTTAACAGAAATAGTTGGGTTAATACTATTTACTACCCAGGTATTGTTTGGTTTAATGTAAATGGAAGGGATTATAGAGATATTAAACCTCCTAAAGAAAATAAAAAAGTTACAATGTGCCATAAACCAAAAAGTAGCGATTTTCCAGTTATGATTACCGTATCAGAAAATGCGGTAAAAGCACACTTAAAACATGGAGATTATTTGGGTGAATGTAAAGATTTTAATAGAAGCAAATACAGCGACAATTATTGGGATGCCCGTAAAGATTATTATAACCAATATACCACCACTACCGAAACCTTATCATTTGGCGAACAACTTTTGGCATTGGCTTTATCAAAACTCACAAATGCAAAAGTACAAATGGTACCCTTAAGAATTACCTTGCAAGAAGAAGAGTTAAAAAGGAAAGAAGCCGCTTTAATTAAATTACAAAACGATGTTTACAATCTGCAAAGCTCATTAAATAATAGCAATGAAAAAGTAGGTTTACAAGTTAATTTTACGTTTTAAAGGTTTGTTAAACTGATTTTGTTTGAGTTTTAAGGTATACTCTTAAACACAACAGTTTAATAAATATTTAATTTCTTAAGTTGCGCAGAATACGCATTTAAACATATAAAAAATCCCGTAAAGTGTTAAGCTTTGCGGGATTTTTTGCGTTAAAAGTGGTGTGGGGGAACTTATAACAATTCATGCTTGCAATTAGAATTGTGTAGAGAATGAAACTAAGTGTTTATATTGACATACTCCTAAAATTATATCTTACAATAAAACGAAATTTAATTCTGAAACTACGGGAGTTTTTTACCTTTGTAGTGTAAACACTACGAAGGTAAAAAACTCCCGTACCTTCCATTGCTAAAAACTACTCCATTTTCGTTCGAATATTTATAATTTTTTTGTCACATATTTACATTATATTTGTGACAAATAAAAGTCAATATTTAAATATATGTCAGTTGAAAATCAAATACTTGACAAGATAAAGAATTTTAGCCGTGGAAAAATATTTTTCCCAATTGATTTTCAATATTTGGGGTCTGATAGTGCTATTAGACAATGTTTGAATAGATTAGAAAAAAAAAACATCCTAGTAAGATTGTCGAATGGTATTTATTTATTTCCTAAAAAGCACAAAACTCTGGGAATACTAAAACCGTCTTCAGAAGAAATAGCATTTGCAATATCAAAAAGAGATAAGGCGAGATTAATACCAACTGGCCCACAAGCTTTAAATAAATTGGGTTTTACAACTCAAGTTCCAATAAATCCAGTTTTCCTAACTGACGGTTCTCCGCGAATTATTAAAATAGGGAAAAGAAATATTAAGTTTAAAATTGCATCACCAAAATTATTATCGGTCAAGAATGAAACAAACATTCATATTATTCAAGCTCTAAGAGAACTCGGGAAGGAAAATATTAACGAAGATATTAAATCAAAAATAGCACATATTTTAAAAAATGTAAACCCCGAACATTTGAAACATGACATAAAATTAGCTCCACGTTGGATAGCCGATATAATGCAGAATTCTTTATAAATGGACAAGTGGTTTAAATTATCCGAAGAAGATCGCAAGAGTATTTTTGTCCAAACAAGTAATTAAACTGGTTTGTCACCAACAGCAGTAGAAAAAGATTGGTGGGTAATGATTGCTTTACGTGGAGTATTTGATACTCCAATTGCAGAACACTTAGTTTTTAAAGGAGGTACATCCCTTAGTAAAGGCTGGAAACTCATAGAAAGGTTTTCCGAAGATATTGATTTAGCAATTGATAGGGCATTTTTTAATTTTAAAGGAAATCTTTCTCGGAAGGAGGTAACAAAGCTTCAGAAAAGCAGCATGTGAATTCGTTACAAATGAATTTATAAAAATGCTAAAACGAACGTTAGACGCACAAGGTGTGAAGGAATATGAATTATCTTTTTTAGCATTCGAGAGATCAGATACAGACCCAGTTGCAATAGAACTAAAATATAATTCTCTTACAGAAAATGTAAAGTATTTGCAGCCCAGAATTTTGATTGAAATAAGCTCAAGATCTTTAATTGACCCTTACCAAAACATTCCTATCATTTCGTTAATTGGCGAAATATATGAAGGTGCGGAGTTTTCAGACATACCAGTAAATATACCGACTGTAAATCCCGAAAGAACTCTTATCGAAAAAATGTTTTTGTTACATGAAGAATTTCAAAAGGCTAATCATGCAGAAATAAAAAATTCGAGAATGACAAGGCATTTATACGACATTTCCAAACTTATTGATAGTGGATATATAGAAAAGGCACTAGCAGATATGGAACTTTATCAAACAATCATAAATCACCGGGAGTCTTTAACAAATTTAACTTGGGTTGATTATTCAAAACATCAACCTAAAACATTAAATTTCATTCCGCATGATGATATTTTAAAAGCTTGGGAAAAAGACTATTCTGAAATGCAAGAAAGTATGTTTTATGGAAAATCTGAGAAATTCGAAAATTTAATTGAAAAATTAAGGTCACTAAACCAAAAAATAAATTCCTTAAATCATTAAACTTCCCCTAACCGCCACTAACTAAAATTTAGGATTTTTATCCCCCATCTCTCGCATTATTAAGCTTTTCAGCGTCACTTGTGAGGGTTAATAAACAAAGTTTCAAAATTGTTAATTAAAACTATATTAGCCCATCCTTTAGTTCGGAACCCAACGAGATAAAAATAACGTTAAGTGTTTGTTTATTAAACTATTAAAAATAAATTGGGAGATCGTGAGGTCATGTAAGAAGGCAGTAGCCCACATACACAACAACGCACCATATATTATTTTTTGTTTAGTAAACTCACAATCCAAAGCATTTAGAACAAAATGAGTAGTTATCTGACCAAAACTAAAACCATTATTTGCATTTAACTCTATCTCAAAAAAACTACTCATTTTTATAAGTATCAATGTTATGATACAAATCAATTTCAAATCATAAAATTCAAAATCATAGTTCTAATTATCTTTCCCATCCCTTGGATTACTACCCGCTTTTTTAACCATATCTTTTAAAGTTTTTTCTTTAAAATCTAATAAAGCGTCGGCCATTTCCTGTAATTCAGGGTCTAAACCCGGAGCAAACTCTTCAGGTCTTTCTGGTGCTGGAATTATAGGATAAGAATTTTTAGGCTCTTTTAAGGTCGTGAGTACGGTTCCATCATTAGAAGGAGAACTTCCGTTAAAAATTTTCTCCATTTGAGAACCATCTAATCTAAAATGGTATTGCTCTCTGTTAATTCCTGCATCAATTAATTTCTTAACTTCAGGATATTGTGATGAATCAAATTTAGGAATTGGTAAAGCCTTCGCCCAATCAATCCCTAAAGTTTCTAACGCTTTAGCAAATGCCATTTCATGAGCCTCGTCTCTGGCAATTAAAAATGCAACCGTTGCTCTTAACGTTTTATTAGAAGACATTTGATAAATTCTACATTTCTGCAATCTTCCGGTAGATTCTAAAACAAGGTTATCCATTAAATCTAACACCAAATTACCGTGGTTATGCACATACGAACCACTCCATGGATTTCCTGCGGCATCTACAGGTAAAGCTCCTTGCGCACCAACAATAAAATGATGTGGATTTTTTTGCTCCTTAGCCATATCCATTGTGGTTTTTCCATCTTTACCAGGCACATCAAATTTTCCACCGTGATATTCAGGTGCTCCGTCCAATAACCTAGAAATAGTTTTAGTTATTAGCTCAACATGGCTAATTTCTTCAATGCCAATTCCTTGTATTAAATCTAAATAAGGAATTCCATCCCCTCTAAAATTAAAACTCTGAAATAAATACTGCATCATAGTACGCATTTCTCCGAACTGACCTCCCAAGCCTTCTTGTAATGCATTTGCTGCCGATGGATCAGGTTGATCATCAACAATAGGATTAATTAAACTTTGAACATGATAAAACATAACTGTAGATTTTAATAAATAATAAATTAATTAAAATCGTTATATCAAAAACTTTACCAATTCATGCCATTGAAATAATGACTATAAAACTAGCCTCAATCGTAATCTCTTATTATTTTTAGCGAATTAAATTTGCATAAGAAGATAGTTTTTTAATTTTTAGTGAGTTGGTTCGTTTCCCACCGAAATAAAAATAATGTTAAGCTTTTATTAAACTGTTAAAAATAATTGGGAAAGCGTGAGGACACGAAACAGGGGTGGCCTACACACATAACAACAACACACCATATATTATTTTTTGTTTCGTGAAGACACTAATCAAGGAATAGTAGAAATTTATAACAATTCAAGTAAAAACTAAAGCGCATATAAATCTAATGTTTTCAATCCTCTAATATCCTTAAAATCGGAAGTGTTACGAGTAATTAAAGTGAAGCCTAAACTAATTGCTGTTGCTGCAATTATGGCATCAGGTAATTTTATTTTGTGTGCTTTACGTATTTTAATACAATTATCAATAATTTTCTTGTCGATTTCAATAACATCGGCTAAACCTATAAAATCTTCTGCCGCTTTTGCAATATTTTTATAACCCAAAAACTCAATTTAAGTAACAAACTAAATGATAAAGTTTTCGTTAATAATATCTCCTAAAAAAGCCAATGCATTTTTGGGTAATTTATCCATTTGGGCATCAATTACGGTGTTGGTATCTATTAAAAACTTGGTTACCATTCGTTTCGGCATTCGGTAACATAAGCTTGCATTTTTTCGCCTTCTTCTTTGCTTAATGTACCAAAAAAATCTGATGGTTTTTTCTTTGGTGAAGCTGTTTGTACTTTTAATTCTTCTTTTGCGTAAAAAAGTATTTCTATTTCTTTACCCACGTAATTATTGGGTATAAATAAGTTGAGATTATTGTTTTGGGGAGTTGCTATTGTTTTTACCATATTTTTGCTTTAAAACAATTGTTTATACAAATATATGCTATTTGTTACCAAACATTACTATCGTGAATTTTAGTTTAGTTTTTGAGAACTTAGCTTAGTTCGAAATCACAAATCCGCTTTGCACACACTCGTGAGGTTCGCAACTTGAGACTTCGTATCTTAGGATTTGTTATCCGTAACTACAATTTACGCATTTTTGATTATCAAAGAATAGTAACTAAAGTATGTGCCTGTAAGTTTCCCCAAATGCCAAATCAAAGCGAGTAAACCACAAAAAAATCCCGTAAAGTATTAACCTTACAGGATTTTTTGCATTAAAAATGTTGCTAGAAGGGGCATGTAAAGCGTGAAAGTTTAGCACTAGGTTGTAACCTTGCAATTACAACATTAAAATTAATAAAACCATTTATTGATTGTGCCACGCCAATGATAGAACCAAAATTTAGAAAATCAATAAACTTGAATAACATTTGTAACATTACTGATACACAATGTTTTAAACATTTTTTATTAACATTTCTTGAAAACTAAGTTTAGTTACTGTAAAATTATATCCCGAATATTGTATTGTGGTTAATTAAGTATTAAAAACATTGCAAAAGCCTATGCAAAATCAGTTAATTTTAATTTACAATTAACCTCAATAGCATTTTACAACTATACCACCAATTAATTAGAATTAAATGAAGTCATTAAGATGTTGCATTAACAAAAAACAGAAACAAATAAACTTACAACCCTAAACCCTACAAAAATGCCCTTAAAAGATTTATTACAAAACAAGCTTACCCCACAAGTAGATTGGGTAGAGTTTCAAGCCGATTACGCCGCTCGTACTGCATTAAGTGCTATTGCATCTAAACTAGATTCTATTACCGAACAAATTACCGATACCCGTATTTTACACGATAACGATAATTTTCAACAATCCCTTACCCAGTACAGTTATTTAAGTTATTTGAGTCAGCAAAATGTAGCTGACACAACTGGTTTAAAAGAAGAAGTTGCACAGTTTTTTCCTAGAGTTGGTAATAATGATAAAGCACCCGCAACACCTGCCCTTTAATACTATTTTACCCAAACGTTTACGTTCGGAACCTAATGGTTTACGTTCGGAACCTAATCGTTTGCGTTCGGAACCTAATGGTTTACGTTCGGAATGTAATGGTTTGGGTTTAGAACGTAATGGTTTACGTTCGGGGGGTAATGGTTTGCGTTCGGAACCTAATGGTTTGCGTTCAGAACCTAATCGTTTACGTTCGGAACCTAATGGTTTACGTTTGGAACCTAATGGTTTGCGTTCAGGAACTAATGTTTTACGTTCAGGACGTAATAGTTTGCGTTTGGGACGTAATGGTTTTTATAGCGCAAAACAAATAATTTTAAATTCATAATATTTGTAAAATGCAAATTACTTAAATAGATAATATAGACTAAAGAATTTATTTAAAGGGGTATATATTTTTGATATTTCTTTAAGTTTTGAATGACTTACGAATATTTGGAAGTTATGTGAAAGCTTATACCAGACCTCCAACTTTAAAATACAGATCAAATGAAAAATTTACTAATCCATTTTTTACTTATAATTACAACCATTTTCTTGACAGGATGCCCGACAACACAAAAAGATACTTATGGTTGTAAGAACACACAGGCTACAAATTTTTACGCTAGTGCAACAATTGCCAATAATTGCTTATGTAAATATGACGGAATTATTCCAAATTGTGGGACTACTAACCCAACCGCAATTCTTATTCCAGCAGTTCAGCAGGAAACAGAGGTTTGGTGCTGGCTTGCAGTTGGAGAAATGATTTTTAAATACTATGGTTTGCCCACAGTAAATCCTGCAGGCGACTACCAATGTGGAATTGTGGGTGCTGTTGGGTATTCAATGAATGGGGCTTGTGATGCATGTAATCTAAATTGTGGTAATTGTGTTAGACCTGCTGGTTCCCCGTCTATGATTTCCTATATGTTGACAAATTACCCTAAAATTGCTTGTAAAAATCTATTTGAAAATAACAAAACACTCAATAACTCTTATGTAGCAAATTATTTATCTGCTAATTTTTTGATTAATGAGCTTAATCAAAACAGACCTGTTATTGCAGGTATTAACCCTGGAAGCCAATTTGTCCTTCAAGGAAACTCACAACATGTCGCCTTAATAAAAGGTTATTACTTTGACTCAAGTAATAATCTTATTTTAAAAGTAAATGACCCTTATCCATATTGGACAAAAGGAGTTGACCCCTATGTTTTAAGCGGAGCAATTGCAAATGGTGATTTAAGCTATCAAATTCCTTTTACTAACTTTGTTAATGGACTTAAATGGAATACTTCATGGTACAATATAGGATGGTAAGAAAGTCTACACATAACAGCCCATTTACAATAGGTGGGATTTCGTACTCCGCAGACAGTTTTGTGGTTAGAGAAAATTTAATTCTACCCATCAACAATTGTGTTGAAAAGCCCCCCATCTCAAATCGGCAAAACATTAATTTTCAGAAAATGTGCCAACTTGAACACAACCATAACATAAAACTTAAATTATGAAAGTATCCTTTTTAATTCTTCTTGCGACTTCAATATTATCTTTAAACTTTGCTATGGCGCAGAGGGAAAATGCATTTGCTCTTAAAGGGTCAAAGTGGCAAACAAACACTATTGAAGTAACATGGGAAAACCCCTCGCAAGGTAATCAACAAGAAAGAGAATGGGTAAAACAAGCAATTACAAACACATGGCAGTCAGTCGCAGATGTAAATTTTACAAATTGGGGAAAATCTAATGAAAATTCAAATGGAATTAGGATTAGAATTAGAGACGAAGGCCCACACGTTAAACTTTTAGGAAATCAGATTGATGGTATGGCCGAAGGGATGGTGTTAAATTTTACTTTTAATAACTGGTCTCAATCAATGAAAAATCGTAGAAAAGATTTCATCATTGCAATTGCGGTTCATGAATTTGGACATGCCTTAGGTTTTGCTCATGAACACAATAGGACAGATTGTTATTTCTGTGATGAAAAAAAGCAAGGAACAAGTGGCGATTATTGGATAACTACCTGTGACCTTCAATCTGTAATGAATTATTGTAATCCGGATTATGGTAATTGGGGCAAACTAAGTGAGGATGATGTCAAAGGTGTAGTAACTCTTTACGGTAGCCGCCAGATAATCCAACCTTCAACAACTACATTTGACAGGAATGTTTCTTTGGCTCATATTACGAGAGATATGACAATGGAAGAAAAAGAAGAGTGGCCTAGACTTCACAAGTTCATTCAAATTTATGTTGTGGGCAGTGATAAGGCTATGAATAATATAGAAAAAGTTGTATATGAATTGCATCCAACATTTGAACAGAGGTTTCGTGAAGTAAATGACAAAGAAACTAATTTTGGTTACGGCATATATGTATGGGGCATGTTCGAACTCAGAGCAGAAATAACCTTTAGAGATGGCATAACAAAAAATTTAAGCAGATATTTAAGTTTTGACTAAATTCCGCAATCTCCAATTAAAACCCACTCTTCCAGATTTACAACCTGGAAGTTTATATTGTAGGGTTTGTAACCCAATTATAAACAATGCTAAATTACCATACGCACAAATTAATAAACATTTGTTTTACGGGTTGCAAACCCTACAATTTGTAGTTCGATTTAACAAAAGCTGAATAACAGATGAGTAACCAAACACACCATATATTATTTTTTGTTTCGTAAACACACTAAACTAGGTATTGGCACTATAATTAATAACATTTGCTTAACACCAGACAGATCTAAAAAAAATAATTTTGAAAATCTTAAAATAAATAAAAATGAAAAAAATAATACTTGTGATATTCTTCACACTTGGTCTAACTACAATAAACTCTTGTAAGAAAAACAAGGAACAGCCTGTTCCAAACAATCAAGAACCTGTTACCAATAAAATTGTTACAGCCGAAAAAACAAACGTAAAAACCTATGAAATAATAAATCTAATTGCTCACGAAAATCTGGCTAATAAGTATAGTGCCACATTTGGCTCGGATACAATAGAACTTATAAAGACTTCTGACAGCACTCTTACTTTTTACGTTCCTGATATTGCAGCCGGAGAGGTTTCATTAAAATTTGACTTAGCAACAATCAAGTTTAACGTAACTAAAACAGTTGAAATTAATGCAACCCAACTTATCAAAAATTATACTCAAAAATTTGATACGCAAGTAAGTTTATTAAACCTATCAACGCCTGACGAAATAGCCGAGGTTAATAGTTTGAAACAATATAAACAAGAGGTCATCTCACTATTTAATTCACTAACAAACGATCAAAAACGTGAGGCTGTAATGTTTTATGAAGCTAATAAAGAAATTTTCCAATCGTTTGCAAATAGCACATTTTCTAATTTGAATGCTTCTACTACAATGAAACTACAATCCGACTGTCCAAGAACAGATTTTAAATCATTTTACGGATGCACAGCAGAAAATTTAGGTAATGCAGCCGTAGGTTTAAAAAATGCGTCCAAAGAGTTTGTAGAAATGCTTGTCTTGGCAGGTGTTTCTGCATACTTAGCGCCTGCATCGTTCGGGTTAACGGCATTTGGAACATCCCTTGCTTTAGGTACTGCCGGTTATTTATTGATTACAGAGCTTAGTCCAGCAGCATTGCATTTCAAAAATTCCTTATATCCATTTTTAAATGCAAACTGGGTTTTCAGCAAAGCACTATTTCAAACTACAAATGAAGTTTTTCAAGACCAAATAAACACCAGCCTTAATCTGACACCTAAATTCCGTTCCCTAACTTTAAATGATGGAAACATAAATTCGGGTATTGGGTATTTTATAAGTACAATGACATCTTTGAGTGAATATTGGAATAAGCTAAACGCAATATTTGGAAACTTACCAACTTACAAAAACACAGAAGAATCAACTACTTTAGCTACAAATGAAGTTTCAATATCAAATATTTCAAATTCCAATGTTCAATACCAAAGCAATACAGGGCAGTCTGTAAAATTCAAATCTCTTTCGGGGAATGAAGAAAATTTTACTTACAAAATATCAGTTTCTAAAGAAGGGTTTGTTGAAGAAAAAACACTGACAGGTAAAGTTTTAGCTGTTACAGCCCTTTCTATTTCCACAGCAATCCCGGGTTCTATAACATCTAACTCAGCAGTCTTAGGGGGTATAATTACAAATGATGGAGGTAAAGCAATTTTAGATAAAGGTGTTACTTATAGTCCTAATTCAAATCTGGTTCCTAGTACAACCGTAAGCGCAGGAACCGGCAATAATACTTTTTTAAATACAGTTACAGGTTTAACGGAAAATAAAACATATTATGTAAGAGCGTATGCAACTAATAGTGAAGGTACTGCTTATGGAAATGTATTAAAATTTACTACAGTTATTAATAACTTAAATCTCCTAAATAATACTTATTGGGTAGGTTATTATACATGTCCTTCTTGGGGTACTGGTAGCTATCCTAGTGGGTCGTTTCCTGACTATCCGAATACCCCTGCAGAACATAGACCTATAACAATAAGATTTAGCTATTCAACTGATTCTACAATATATGGTAATGTAACTTATCCTAACGTCCAACTAGGTGGCTCTACAGGTGGATATTTACAGGGATATGTGAATTTGAGTGGAACCGTCATTACTTGGTCTACTGGTTCATTTGATTTTTTTTGGAATTATCCAGCGAAATGGTCAGTATCAGGAAACGTAATGACTGGGATTTTTGATAGTAAATCTGGTTGTCAAGGTGTTAGTCACATAATTTACAAAGAATGATAGTTAGTAAAAGAACGTTCTGCCCATCCTCTGGTGCAAGATTGTAATTTGTGCTTAAACCCTCTGGCGCAAGTTTGTAATTTGTGCTTAAACTTTATTTGGTATTAAAACGGGAAGTAAATGATCCTCCGCTGGCGCAAGTTTGTAACTTGTGCTTAAACTTTGTTTAATATTAAAACGGGAAGTAAATGCTGATAGTGAACAACAGCTAAAATCCTGGTATCATGAAAACTTCAAAAGCAGAATGGTCGAGGCCAACTAAAATTAAAACTGAGTACCCAAGTGCAAGTTTTTTGGCCCCGCATTGATTACTGTCTCCACGAAACAAAAAAATAATATACTAATTTACTGTATATTAAACTATTAAAATAAAAATGGTGATCCGTGTGAACGTTTACAACGGCACTATAAATTTTGATGATTTCATATTTTAAGGTAAGCCTTACATAAAAAATCCCGTAAAGCAATTAAGCTTTACGGGATTTTTTGCGTAAGGGATTGTAACGGATAGCCTTTTTATTCCCCTATCCCCAAAGGGGTAATGGGGATAAAAAGCTATGAGTGAAAAGCCCGCCCCTTTTCGGGGAACGCCCAAATTTATCTATTAAAAATTACGATTTACGTTTTCTATTTTAATAACTTTTGATGCTTGTTCGGTTTTGGGTTTATTAATTAAACCTACTTTTTCGGCAGTATTAATACCAATATGTGGGGCAATTACTAAGGAAACGATAGACATTAGCTTAATTAAAATATTCATTGAAGGCCCAGAGGTATCTTTAAAAGGATCGCCAACAGTATCGCCAGTCACAGAAGCTTTATGTGGTTCCGATTTTTTGTAATACATTTCGCCATCTATTAAAACACCTTTCTCGAACGATTTTTTGGCGTTATCCCAAGCTCCACCAGCATTTGATTGGAAAATACCCATTAACACGCCAGATACGGTTACGCCTGCTAATAAACCACCCAAAACTTCGGGGCCGAACGTAAAACCAACAATAATAGGTACTATTAGAGCAATGGCTCCGGGCATCATCATTTCGCGGATGGATGCTTCGGTAGATATGGCTACGCATTTTTCGTATTCGGGTTTGGCTTTATATTCCATAATGCCAGGTATTTCACGGAACTGGCGACGAACTTCTTGCACCATATCCATTGCTGCCCTACCAACAGCGGCAATACATAATGCCGAGAAAATAAAAGGAATCATTCCCCCAACAAATAAACCCGCCAATACATCGGCTTTGTAAATGTCAATTCTATCTATTCCTGCAACGCCCACAAAAGCGGCAAATAAAGCTAAAGATGTTAAAGCTGCGGAAGCAATTGCAAAACCTTTGCCCGTTGCAGCGGTGGTGTTTCCAACGGCATCCAAGTTATCGGTACGTTCACGCACTTCGGCGGGTAAGCCGCTCATTTCTGCTATTCCACCAGCATTATCGGCTATTGGACCAAAGGCATCTATTGATAATTGCATAGCTGTTGTGGCCATCATACCTGCGGCGGCAATGGCTACGCCATAAAATCCTGCAAAGTAAAACGAACCGTAAATACCTGCTGCCAATACCAATATTGGTAAAACGGTTGATTGCATACCTACCGCCAAACCTGCAATAATATTAGTTGCGTGGCCTGTTGATGATTGTTTAATGATTGATTGAACGGGGCCTTTACCCATAGCGGTATAATATTCGGTAATTAAACTCATGAGTGTACCTACTATTAAGCCTACAATTATGGCTAAAAAAACACCTGTTTTGGTAAAAGCGTGTGCGCCTTCTTTAAGCGTTCCGTTTACCATGTCGCGACTTAAATAAAAATCGCCTTCGGGTAATAACCATTTTACCGCAAAAAATGCAGCTATGGCAGTTAATAAAATAGACGACCAATTGCCAATATTTAAAGCATTTTGTACGCTATCGGTTTCGTTTTTAATTTTTACGAAACTGCAAGAAACTATTGAAAGTAATAAACCTAAACCAGCAATT
>JAYULE010000037.1:0-4864 GCA_043763845.1 Sphingobacteriales bacterium | reverse complement strand
CCATTCGGTTAAGGTCTTTGTACGCTCTAGCAGCTTTATCAAGTGCCGACCGTGAAGGTGCATATTTAGGAGGGTCTAAAACAATTACATCAAAAATTGTTTCTTCTTCTTTAAAAACACGCAATTGTTTATTAACATCAGATTGTATAGTTTTAATTTTTTTGGCATTAAAACCATTTAAAGCTATATTTTTCTCTAAAGTTTCAAGGGCTAATGCCGAGCTATCTACAGCAGTAACCTGTGAAGCCCCATTTGCTAAAGCATTTAAAGTAAAGCCCCCGCTATAGCTAAAGCAATCTAACACTGTTTTGCCTTTAGTATATTGGCCAACGGTTTTGCGATTATTTCGCTGGTCGCAATAAAAGCCCGACTTTTGCCCTTCGGCAATGTTTATGTGATATTTTATACCGTTTTCAATTACTTCCACAAACTCGGGCGGCTTTACACCCCATAAAATACCAGTCGATGCTTCTAAACCATCATGCGCTCTGGCTGTAAAATCGCTTTTATCGTAAATACCTTTTGCGCCAGTAAGTTTTTGCAATTCATCAATAATTACGATTTTGTTGCGCTCAATACCCGTAGTTAAAATTTGTACCGAAAGATAATCGGCATATTTATCAACAATTAACCCAGGTAAATAATCCGACTCGCTGTAAACCAACCTACAAGTATTGTTGCTTTGGTTTAAAATATGAATGCGGTTTGCAATGGCAATTTGTACACGTTTGCGCCACCATGCTTCGTTGGGTATTTGGGTTTCATCCCATTCTAATAACCTAATTGCAACCCTTGATTGTTGGTTGTAATGGCCATAAGCCAAAAATTCTTTATCGAAACTATAAACCGATACCAATTGACCATTTTCGGGTTTGCCATTTACCTGTTGTAATGCACCCGAAAAAACCCATGGATGGCGTTGTAAAACTGCTTTTTCTTTACCCCTTTTTAAAATTATTGATACCATATGTAGCAAATGTACATATTTATGATTTTGGATAGGATAATATTGATTGTAATTTAGGGTATAAATGCGTCAATGCTTAGATTTAAGTATTCCACACAATCAATAAAAAAATTAAAAAAAAAGAGATCTGTAAAAATTACAGACCCTTTAAAATAAATACATATAAATTATTGTACCTGAACTTGTCTTATTTCTTCGTAAAGTTCAATAACCTTTTTTTGCAAATCAATAACTTCGTTATTTCTTTCAAGTAGCTTAGTTTTAGCCAAATCAAGTTCTGATGTATATTTTTGTTCTTCTTCAGGGTCTTTAAATGTTAACATTTCTACTACAGATAAATCAAAAAGTTTTGAAATTTGCTCTAATCTCGAAAGATTAACATCTGTAATCCCTGTTTCAATTTTCGAAAAAGCTGGTATCGAAATGCTTAGTTGTATGGCTACGTCTTCCTGACTCCATCCTTTTTGATGTCTTAATAATCTTATTTTTTTTCCTAATAACTTCATCTCAAATAAATTATAACAATGTTTTACAATGATTTTATATTGATTTATCCAAAAGTATGCCAGTTAATTTTTTTAAATTAAGTGAACCAAAATTACCCGAACTCATCATTAATAAATTGTTATGAAATAACGCTAATGAGAACAAATAGTTATGAAATTGTTCGGTATTATTAAATAAAATGACATTATTTAGATTAAACGAAATTTTTATGTCATCAATTGTAAAAGGATTTAACCCTTTATTCACAAAAGTTTCATTATCAAGATAAATTATTGCAGTATCAGCTTTGTTCATTGTGTTTTTATATTCGCACAAAAACTCTTTATTTAAACTACTAAATGTGTGTAATTCTAAACAGGCAATTAATTTTCTTTCGGGATACTGCTCTTTTACTGCTGCAATTGTTGCAACCAATTTTGATGGCGAATGTGCAAAATCTTTAAAAATAGTGCTGTGTGTGTTTTTGCCTACAACCTCTAAACGTTTTGCTGCACCTGTAAAAGTTTTAACGGCTTGGTAAAAATCAACATCATTAATACCAATTTGGTTACAAGCTAACTTTGCAGCATTTAGGTTTAATAAGTTATGCCTGCCAAAAATTTGCAAACTCGTTTTTTCTATATCATTAACTAAAAAAGTTTGGCCGTCAATAATCTCGAAATTTGGGGTGCTGTAAGGGAATAATTTTATCTTATTATCTTTCGAGTTTACTAAATCATCAACCACTTTATCTTCGGCACAATAAATTAAAGTCCCATTTTGGGCAATAGAATCAATAAATATATCAAATTGCTTAACGTAAATTTCAAAAGTAGGGAAAACATTAATATGATCCCAAGCTATGCCACTAATAATTGCCACGTGGGGTTTGTAAATATGAAACTTTGGTCGCCTATCAATTGGCGATGCCAAATACTCGTCGCCCTCAATTACAATAATTGGTGCATCAGATAGTTTAACCATATTATCAAAACCATCAATTTGTGCGCCTACCAAATAATCAAAATCTTTTTTAAAATGATTTAACACATGTAAAATCATGGATGTTATAGTGGTTTTGCCATGGCTACCACCAACAACAATACGGGTTTTATTTACGGCTTGTTGATAAATATAATCAGGGTACGAGTAAATTTTTATTCCCAACTCTTGCGCTTTAAGTAATTCGGGGTTATCAATACGGGCATGCATACCCAAAATAATGGCATCAATTTCTCGTGTAATAAGGTTTGCATCCCAACCAAAATGGGCAGGTAAAAGGTGGTGATTTAATAACCTAGTTTTAGATGGTTCGGCAATTAAATCATCAGACCCGGTAACCTTAAAACCATTAATTTTTAACGCAATAGCCAAGTTATGCATAGCTGCACCACCAATGGCAATAAAATGTACTCTCACAGTATTATAATTTAGTTTACAAATTTAGCAGCAACCCACTCTTTTAAATTTTTATGATGTAGGTATTTTAAATCTAATTTACGACCAGCATCGGTAAGTATTTCTAAATCGGGGTCTAAATGAAAGCCACTAAGAAAAATAATACCGTTAGTGTTTAGTAGTTTTGCGTATATTTCTATTTGGTCTAGCAATATATTGCGATTAATATTGGCTAAAATTATATCAAATTTTTGGGTTGGGATTGTTTCTTTAGACCCACATAAAGCCGTAATATGTCCCACATTGTTTAGTACCGAATTTTCTATAACGCTTTGGTAGCAAACAGGGTCATTATCAATAGCCACCACAGATTTAGCACCCATTTTGGCAGCTAAAATTGCTAATATTCCTGTACCGCAACCCATATCTAAAACAGTTTTTTCAGCGAAATCGGTTTCTAGCATATACTCCATAACCATAGCCGTAGTTTGGTGATGCCCAGTACCAAAAGCCATTTTAGGGTCTATAACAATTTGGTAAGCTACGTTTGCTTTGGCAGGATGAAAGGTTGCCCTAACATGTATTTTATCTTTAATATCAATTGCCTCAAAATTACTTTCCCAAACTTGGTTCCAATTTTTTGCTGGTATTAAATTAATTTCGTAACTAAATGTACACAAACCATTAAACCCCAGCAATATTTCATCAAGTTGCGATTGGTTAAATTTCTCGGTAGTTATGTAAGCTTTAAACCCAAAATCGGTTTCCTCAAAAGTATCGAAACCAATTTGCGACAAATCGTTTATCAACAAATCTTGATAAAATCCTTCAGCATCAATAACTGTAAAAACCAGTTCGTAATAATTCATTTGTTTAGTTAAAGGCTTTAGCAATATCAATAAAATCGCGAGATTTTAACGAAGCACCACCAATTAAACCTCCATCAATATCGGTTTGGGCAAATAATTCATCAGCGTTTTTAGGGTTGCAGCTGCCACCATAAAGTATTGATATTTCATCGGCCAAAGCCACACTATATTGCCAAGCAATTTCTTTACGTATAAAGGCGTGAATTTCTTGTGCTTGTGCAGATGATGCCGTAACACCAGTACCAATAGCCCAAACAGGTTCGTAAGCAATTACCAGTTTTGCAAAATCGGAAGCTGGTAAATGATAAGTTGCTTCGGCTAATTGAGCTTTTATAACATCGAAATAGATATTACCTTCACGCTCTTGCAAAGTTTCGCCAATGCAATAAATAGGTACTAAGTTATGCTTTAAAGCGATGTTTATTTTTTCGGCACAAGTTGCGTTGCTTTCGGCAAAATACTGTCTGCGTTCCGAGTGGCCAATAATTACATATTGCACCCCTGCCGATGCCAGCATATCGGCCGATATTTCACCAGTAAATGCACCACTTTCGGCCTGGTGGCAGTTTTGTGCACCAACAGCAACTTTAACATTACTTTTATTTAGTTGCACCAAACTATGCAAGTGCAAATACGGGCTACACACTACCACTTGTTGGTTATTGTGCAATTCATCATTAGCCATATTAATAACTTCGGAAAACAGCGATAATCCGTCTGTAAAGTTTTTGTTCATTTTCCAGTTTCCTGCAACAATTTTTTTTCTCATTTTATAAATATTAAATCTTTTAAATTTTATGTTAGTATTTGGCAAATGTATTAATCTGAGTTCGATTACTAAATATTATTTTTCCGTTATGATTAGGGCGTTTCCTGCCTGCCGGTAGCTACAGTGTACCCATAAGTTTTTAATAATTTAGCCAAATGGAAAAAATGATAAGTCCCCGATTTTTTAGCCCCAATTATACTGGACGTTTTAATGATACTCGTTTAGAACGCAGGGGAGCAGAATTAGTTTCAAGGCTCAGTCTCCACCCCAGTTCATCTATTAGGCAACTGGCTGTTTCTGTAGCACAACAAAAAGCATTTTACAGATTTTTAGATAACGATAAAGTAACAGAAGACATACTTATTGAAGAGATAA
>JAYULE010000036.1:0-19134 GCA_043763845.1 Sphingobacteriales bacterium | reverse complement strand
TGTTAAATTTAAAGCTATCTCAAATATTTCTTTACCATTTGTTCCCATTAAGCTAAGGTAGAAATTTTTTTACCCACTTAAAATCACTTAGAGCCATTTTTTCGTTTGTAATTATGGTGTTTTTACTCCAATTTTTATTTTCGTATTCTTTAATTATAGTCCGTAGTTGATTTCTACTTTCGCTTAATTCAGGATTTTCATTCATCATTAACCGCAGTTTTCTGTCAACAATAAATGCGCCTTCGAGTTCTAATTCACTAGAAATAAAACTTTTTTGAATTATTTTTAAATAGGATTGTGTTTTCATATCAAATAATTTAATTAATCCATTCTTTATCTTTCAACCATTTTTTAATAGTGTTTTTGTTATTCTTAAAATTTTTTTCGTACTCATTGTGACTCCCGCACCAAACAATTGTTGCTTCTCCGCTTTCCTCAAACTCAATTAATATCAACGTTCTATGAACGTGTATGTTGAAGAAATAAAACCCATCGTTGTGAACGCAGTCTGCATCTGGTCTAATTTTGATAATTTCTAATTGATTTTTGAATTTATTTTCTTCCAAGGTTTTTATTAAATCGTCAATTCAAGTTTGTGATTTAATAATCTCTCTACAACTCATTCCTCACAATTATCTCCAACGCATTACTATAATCCCCTTCAGGTATATGCACCTCAACTTCTCCAAATTTATAGGCCGTATCTTGCTTGTTCATTAAAACGGCTTCAATGCCATTATCAATTAATACTTGCTTAACCATTTCCGATTTAAAAAACTGGTGAGAGGTGTAAATTTTTATCCATTTATCGTTCATATGTGATTTGGTTTTTTGGGTAAGAAGCCTGTTTAAAATAAATTAATATCAATCCAAAAGTAAGCATAGCACTTAACAAACCCACATACCAACTTAACGGAACCGTATTTTCTACCTCGCTAATGCTTTTACCCTCTTGCTGTAATTTAAAAGCCATAACAACTGCAAAGCCATTGTTTAAAAAATGTCCTAATATAGGTAGCCAAATACTTTTACCCCAAAAAAATAAATAGCCAAGTAATGCGCCTAAAAACATCCTGGGCAAAAAGCCATAAAACTGTACATGTATGGCACTAAACAAAATGGCAGTTAGCCAAATTGCAACGTGAGGGTTTTTAAAAAGGTGTGTAAAAATGTTTTGTATAGTTCCTCTAAAAAATAATTCTTCGCCAATGGCGGGTAAAATAGCTATCATTAATAAATTGATGGCTAAATCTTTATAGCCTTTCATAAGCAATAATTGCTGAGTTAATGCTTCTGCTTCCAGCTCTTTATGTTTCATCCAGTCCTCTAAGTTTTGCAAAAAACTGGGCAAGCTCATTTTTTGGTTTAGGGTATTTGTAAACTCTAACAATGGCGACGAAAACAGCACTATCAAAACTGTTAATAAAATTAAGATGGGGTTTATTTTGGCGTTTAATTTAAAGTATTCTCTAACATTATATTTATCAATTTTAGCGTAAACCAAAGGGCCTAAAATAAAAAAACCTATTGTACTGCTTATTTGCAGCATCCTTATTAAAGATAAATCCATATTTTGCCCCATGGTTGTAAGCATTTTAAGCATCGGCGTAAAGCCATAAAAAATACTAAATATAGCAAAACCAACTGCCACACTTACAAAGCCACATACGAACACAATTAATATTAAAACAGGCAGTTGCGCTAAAGGATGAAAATGAGATGACTTAATAGGGTTGTTCATATTTGCTTATAATTATTAAATTTGCATCGAATTTAGCAATTTGGTTTTTTAAATGGGTGTAAAAATTGGAAATATTGATTTAGGGAGTTTCCCGCTTTTACTTGCCCCAATGGAGGATGTTAGCGACCCGCCGTTTCGTTTTGTTTGTAAGCAAAATGATGTGGACATGATGTACACCGAGTTTATATCATCTGAGGGGTTGATTAGAGATGCTGCAAAAAGCCGCCAAAAACTAGATATTTTTGAATACGAACGCCCAATTGGAATTCAAATTTTTGGTAGCGAAATTTCATCAATGCAAGAAGCTACCGAAATTGCTACCCTTGCCCAGCCCGATTTAATTGATATAAATTACGGCTGCCCTGTAAAACAAGTGGCCTGCCGTGGTGCTGGTGCTAGCCTTTTGCAGGATATTGATAAAATGGTAAAAATGACCGCAGCCGTAGTAAATGCTACCCATTTGCCCGTTACTGTAAAAACACGATTAGGCTGGGACGATGGCACAAAAAATGTTTATGAAGTAGCCGAACGCTTACAAGCTGTTGGCATAAAAGCACTTACAATACACGGGCGCACTAGGGCACAAATGTATAAAGGTGTAGCCGATTGGAGTTTGATACGCGATATTAAGAAAAACCCGAACATTGAAATTCCTATTTTTGGCAATGGCGATGTTGATAGTCCGCAGAAAGCAGCCGAATGGCGTATGGCTTTCGAGGTTGATGGCATTATGATTGGTAGAGCTGCTATTGGTTACCCATGGATTTTTAGGGAAGTAAAGCATTATTTTAAAACTGGCGAAATTTTGCAAGGTCCAACCATTGCCGAACGGGTAGAAGTTTGTAATACGCATTTGCAAAAATCGGTGGAATGGAAAGGGCCTAAAACTGGTATTTTTGAAATGCGGAGGCATTATGCCAATTATTTTAAGGGTATTCCCGATTTTAAAGAATACCGCATAAAACTAGTGGGTTTAGAAAACATTGTGGATATACAAGACGTTCTACAAGAAATTAAATATAAATTTGAGCAAGAATTAGCTTAAAATTTTGATTTTAAATATTCAATAATTACCTTGAAAAAAAATATAGAAAATGATAGCTCAAATTACCGAAGGTGTTAAAGTTACGGTAGATACGGTTTACCAACCCGAGTACTCGAACCCAGCTAAAGAACATTTTATGTTTGCTTACAAAATTATTATCGAAAACTTAAGCGATTACAGCGTCCAGTTATTGGCTAGGCATTGGGTAATTTTCGACTCGAACGGTACAAACCGCGAAGTAGAAGGCGAAGGTGTAGTAGGCTTACAACCTATTATTGAACCAGGAAATTACCACGAATATGTATCGGGCTGTAATTTAAAAACCGATATGGGCAGTATGAAAGGTACTTATACCATGAAACGCTTGGTTGATAACGACTTGTTTGAGGCTGCAATACCGCAGTTTTTGTTGGTAGCACCGTTTAAGTTGAATTAGGGTATTAAAAAATTAATAACTTATGGATATTTCGTTAAAGTATAGAATAGTGGAAAAGATTATAAGAAGCAATGATGATATTTTGCTAAACCAGATTAACGGTCTATTAGGCTTATCAGAAAATGATTTTTGGACAGATTTACCAACAGAAGTACAACAGGCAATTCGCAAGTCGGAACAGGAATTTGAGCTAGGGCAAAGTATTCCACACATACAAGTAATAGATGAAATTAAAAAGCGTTTTTTGAATTGTTAGGTGCAAAAGTATTCCCCAAAATGGTCTCCAACGGCTAAAAACAGCTATTTTCAAATTCTCGAATATTTGGAAGCAAATTGGAGTAAGAAGGAGTTATATTCATTTATTGAGCGTACCCAAAATGTAATTGAATATATCTGCGATAGGCCATTGTAATATTCATATTCGAAACAAAGTAATACTCATAAATGCATAGTAACCAAACAGATTACTCTTTTCTATAAAATAAAAGAAACAGAAATTCAACTGCTGGTTTTTTGGGATAATCGTCAAAGTCCTCAAAAATTATTATCTATTTTGAATCCAAAGCTGTAAATACCACAACACCCTACCCATTTATTAATTCGCCAGTTTTTCCACACCAAATAATAACCTATTTTTGTAGTAAATGAATAACCTACAAACCCAAGACCCAATAGCTTTAAGTTTGCTAATAAACGAGGATATTTATCAATTAAATACCCCCATTTTGGCTGTTTCCGATGAACCTTTGCTACCGCTTACGGTTGAAAAACCAGCTGAAGTTACGCCAAGCATTCCACCAAAAACACAACCCACAGCCATACCTACATTAACCCAAAACAATAAGCTCAACTATAAATACATTGGCGATAACAATAAATCGGTATTGATTTTGGTTAACGAAACCGATTTTGATATTTTAAACAATGCCGATATGTTGGCACTAAATAAACTTTTAGATGCCCGTAAACTCGAACAAAAAGATGTAGCCATTTTAAATATTCAAAAAAATACGCACATAAATTTCAGTGAGTTAAAAGAGTTTTTCGGGTTTAATAAATTGCTGCTTTTTGGCATTAACCCTAAAGATTTAGAAATTACAGGCATTGTTGCCAACCAAATTTGCAATTTTGAAGGCATCCCCATTTTAGGTACTTGGCATATAAAATTAATGCAGCTAGACGAGAAAAAGAAAATTACCTTTTGGGCCGAATTTAAAAAGCTATTATGATAAGTTTAGTATTTGCCACCAACAACCCAAATAAGCAGCAAGAAGTGCAAGCCAAAGTTGGTGAAGCTTTTAAAATATTAAGCCTTACCGATATTAATTGCACCCACGATATTGCCGAAACGGGCGAAACTTTAAACGAAAACGCAAGCATTAAAAGCCACTATATTTTTGATAATTACAATCTTAATTGCTTTGGCGATGATACAGGTTTAGAGGTTGAAGCTTTAGGTAACCAACCGGGTGTTTACTCGGCAAGGTACAGCGGCACTCGCGATAGCGAAAAAAATATTGATTTTTTATTGCAAAATTTAGCAGGTATTAACAACCGTAAGGCCCGTTTTAGAACCGTAATTTCGTTAATTTTAAACCAGCAAGAACATATTTTTGAAGGCATAATAAACGGCACTATTCGACACCAACGGAGTGGCACAGGCGGTTTTGGTTACGATGCTATTTTTGAACCTAGTGGTTTTGATATTACCTTTGCCCAAATGCCTTTAGAAGAAAAAAACAAAATAAGCCATCGTGGTTTGGCTATCCAAAAATTGATTGCCTTTTTACAGCAACTTTAGGCTTAGGTTTTGGTTTAATAATTACGGGTGTTTTTTTCTTTTTTTGGCTTTGCTTAACTATCGTTTTGCTTAGTGATGGTATAATTTGTTCTTTAGATATTGGCCTATCTTTAGGTTTCCAACTAAAATTAGCTAATGTTTTAAGTTCTTCGGTAAGTTTTTCTTTAGGGTACACTTTAACCTCTGGTTTTCTTATCCATAAAATAGATTTTAAACTATCTTTTGCAAACATAACACGCATACGCGAAGCAATAGTGCGCAACATATTTCCTTTTTGAGAACTATCTTGAGGGAAATAAATACTTTCAGCATTGCCATCAACAAAAACACGGTCTAACTTATCTTTTACAAAAAATCCTTTCATTTTTTTGCCCGCTATTTGGTTAAAATTTAGCGAATCTTTTTCGGTATTTACAATTATGGCATTTTTTATCAAATCCATATTATCAACCTTTTTATGCTTCATTTGCAGGTACATTGTGTCGGCCGCAATTTGGCTGCCTTGTGCCCAAAGCATAGGTTTTTGGTATATTCGTAGGCAAGAATCGCCGTAGCTAAAAAATGCCGAATCGGCAACAGCCTGCAAATCTGATTTAAAAATTTTTACTTTTTTATAGGCACTTAAAATTCTAATTTTTGTGGTATCTCTGGCATCGGGAGGCAATGGCGGTTTCACTGCAATTAAATTTTTAGGGCTTTTTATTTCTAGGGCTCTAATACCCAATTTTTTATTATCTAAAATTTCTAACTTAGGAATAATACTTTTTATTTGAGGTGCAAGTACCACCAAAGCAATATTTATTGGGCCTGGTTTTGGGTTTTGTTTGGGGAGTATTGGCTTTGGTTTTTGCACCAACACACTATCTGTTTTTATAAGTTTTTTTAATATTAAACTATCTTTTAGTGGTTTAGTTTTTAAACTATCTGTCTGTTTTTCAAAGGGGCTTTGTGTTTGAGTTACAGATTTAGGGCTATCGTTATAATCTATTTTTTTTTCGATGGCAGCAAGTAAGGCAATATTTAACTCTTCGTTTTTTGTTCTTAAAGTGTAAAGGTCTTTTTTGGGTAAAACTCTGCTTTTTAAAGTATCGGCGGTTATGTACATACTATCTTTTAACAGCGAGTCTTTTTCGGTTTCTATAACCACAAAAGCATTTTTAGTAACTTCAATACTTTCACCTTTTTTTAGGTAAATACCTAAATCGCCACGTAGTTCTATTTTTTGAGCCGTATCTTTAAATAAAATATTTTTCACTGCCCTACCGTATCCTGCTTTACCATCGTAAAATAAACTATCGCCTTTAAGGCTTTTTGCACCTTGGCGGTATAAATTTTTCTTACCAAAAGCAGCTTGGTCGGTTAGGGTATTGTACTGCCCGTTTTCGGTGTATAAAGTATCTTCTTTACCATAAATATTTGTTGGGCCAAAAAAGTAAGCAATTTTTGTTTGTGTGTTGTATTTTAAAGTATCAGATAAAATAACCACATCGGGCGACTTTACTTTTACATTATACCTAAAATATGCATCTCTAGAATTTGAAAAATAATAGCCGTTGATACTGGTAAGCGTGTTTTCGCCGTTTACAATTTTACCACCATTGTAGTAATTCCCAATTTTGGTTTGCATATTATAATCAAAATCGTTGGTAGTTAAAATAGCGTCTTTATCAATCATACGCACATTATTTTTTAAAATTGCCCGTTTGGTATTGCCATCATAATTTAACAAATCCGAATAAATATTTATAGTGTCGGCTTGGTTAATGTGTACATTACCAAAAGCATCGAAACTATTTTTTTCTATATAAAATAATGCGCTATCGCAAATTAAGGTTGCATTGTCTTGAGTAAAAACGGGCTTTATAACTTTTTGCGTGTTTTTACCGTTTACCTTCATGCCTATAAAACTCTCGGATTGAACTAAATTTACCCTAGTAATTTTTTGGGCAAAGCCAGTAACATAATTTAAAATAAACATAAATAACAGCAGTTTTTTCACAGCGGTAAAATTACTTTTTTGGTATCAGTTTTAAACGGTTATTTTTGAAAGATGTTTTTAACCCAATTTAATGATTTTATAATCGAAAATAATTTGCTTGCCAAAGGCGATAAAGTTTTGTTGGCCGTTAGTGGCGGTAAAGATTCGGTGCTTATGGCGAAACTTTTTAAACTAGCTGGCTACAATTTTGGCATTGCCCATTGCAATTTTGGTTTACGTGGTGATGAGAGTTTACGAGACCAAAATTTTGTTAAAGCCTTAGCCAATGAATTACAAGTGCCGTTTTATTTTATCAATTTTAATACCCAAACCTACGCCATTACCCACAAAGTAAGCATACAAATGGCTGCCCGCAATTTGCGATACCAATTTTTCGAACAAGTTAGGCAACAATACGGCTACCAAAAAATAGCTATTGCCCACCACCAAAACGATGCTATTGAAACCGTTTTAATTAACCTGGTTAGAGGCACAGGTATTGCCGGCCTACACGGTATTTCCCAAAATAGGGGAAATATTGTTCGGCCACTTTTATGCTTTACCAGCGATGAAATTGCGCAAATTGTAAAGCAAAATAATTTTACTTACGTGGAGGATAGCTCTAACGCCAGCACAAAATACATGCGTAACCGCATTAGGTTGGCCGTAATTCCCGAATTAAAAAAGCTAAACCCAAGTTTAGAAACTACGTTTAAAAACAACCTCAATTATTTTTCGCAACTCGAAGATTTTTTAAATAGCGAGGTAGAAAAAACACGAAATCAACTTTTTGTTTACTACCAAAACAGCATCAGCGTAGGCGTAAATCAATTAAAAGCATTACTGCCGTTAATTATTTTTGAGCTTTTAAAACCTTTTGGCTTTAACCGCACTACCATAACCGATATTATTGGGGTGCTAGAAAAACATTCGGGCAGGCAATTTTTATCATCTACACACCAACTGGTTTTAGATAGGGAAAACATTGTTATTAAACCAATACCCATAAACCCAGCAACAGAAATTAAAATTGAAGCCAGCGATAGTGAAGTTTTTTTTATGGAAAAACGTTTTTTACAATCCGTTTTAAACCAAACTCCTACCCATTTAAAAACAAATTTAAATACCCTTTTTGTAGATGCCGATAAATTAATTTACCCTTTAATTTTGCGTAACTGGCAAAAGGGAGATGTTTTTATTCCTTTCGGGATGAATGGCGAGAAGAAAATTAGCGATTTTTTTATCAACCAAAAACTAAGCATTTTTCAAAAAGCCGAAACGCCAATTTTGGTAAACGGTAATGGCCAAATAATTTGGGTATGTGGCCTCCGCAGCGATGATAGATTTAAGATAAGCGCTCAAACTAAAAAAGTAATTACCATAGAACAATTTATTTAATTTTTTTACATAAATAATTTTGAGCCCGGAGCTAACGCATTTAAGATTTTGGTACATATTTTAATTTATATTATAAGATACTTGGCTTCAATCTTAATAACCAAAAAATAGGTGCTTTTGTCACTCAGAGTGCAACGAAGAGTCTCAAGAACGCCTTTTATGAGACTCTTCACTTCGTTCTGAGTGACAAAATTAAACTCTCTTAAAGGTTATAGTTGTTATATTTTTAAATTCGTTTAGCCCTTTTTAATCCCATCCAAAACCTTGTAGAACTTTACTATAATTTCATTATTTTTGAATAAAAAAAAATATGCTAACTCGTGAACAAGTATTATTATCTGTTAACCAATTACCCGATAAGTTTTCGGTAGATGAAATTATTGATAAAATGGTTTTATTAGAAAAAATTGAAAATGGATTATTACAAAGCCAAAATAATGAAGTAATTAACGATGATGATTTAGATGCACATTTACCAAAATGGTTGTTTTAAACTGGACTCCACAGTCTATATTATACCTAACCAACATTTCGGAATTTATAGCTAAAGATTCTCCTAAATATGCAATCATTACAATTAGGAAAATAAAAAAACTAGCCAAACAATTAAAATTACATTCATTTTTTGGGAGAAAGCTACCCAAAATCAATCAGACTAACATAAGAGAAATAATTTTCGGTAATTATCGAATAATTTACAAAATAATTTCAGATGAAAGGATAGATATTCTTACTGTACACCATTCGGCTAAACGACTTTCTGATATTCTTTAATTTTCGAATTTTACTTTACTAATATCCAATTTTCACATCTCCCAAACAAAAAAAATAATTACTTTAGAGATGTGTATTTAAATTGTTATGCTAAATATTTATGAGCCATTTATTACAAAATATTGATTATAACAATTGGTTAACCCAATTAAAAAGCAATATACAACAAAGGCAAATTAAAGCTGCTATTGCTGTAAATAGTCAGCTAATTAGGCTGTATTGGGAGTTAGGGAAAGAAATTGTGCAAAAGCAAGAAACTGCAAAATGGGGTACTGGCTTTATTGATCAATTAAGTAAAGATTTAAGAGCCGAGTTTCCGGATATGGGAGGCTTTTCTAGGACTAATTTATTTGCTGTTAAAAACTTTTATTCCTTTTATAATCAATATGTTACAATTGTCCCCCAACTTGGGGGACAATTAGGTATAGCCCAAAAATTACCCAATGAAGTATTTGTCCCCCAACTTGGGGGACAAATACCCGAAGCAATAATTTTATGCAGTCAAATTCCGTGGAAACACAATGTTACAATTATTCAAAAAATAAAAAATCAAGCAGAAGCATATTTTTATATTGAACAAACCATCGAAAATAATTGGAGTAGGGCAGTTTTAGAAGCGCAAATAGAAACTAATTTATACAAACGGCAAGGTAAGGCAATTACCAATTTCGAAACCACTTTACCTGCCAGTGATAGCGATTTAGCCAATGCGTTGTTAAAAGACCCTTATAATTTAGAGTTTTTAACCTTCGATAAAAAATTAAAGGAAAAAGATTTAGAAAAAAAATTAGTGCAAAACATTACGCAGTTTTTATTAGAATTAGGTAAAGGTTTTGCCTATATGGGCAAGCAATATTTGCTTAAAGTGGGCAGCAAAGAATACCGCACCGATTTGCTTTTTTACCATACTAAGCTAAAGAGATACATTGTAATTGAACTTAAAACCACCGCTTTTGAGCCAGAGTTTATAGGTAAGCTAAATTTTTATTTAACAGCAGTAAACCAATTGGTGAAAGATGTTAACGACCTAAACACAATTGGTATTTTACTGTGCAAAAACAAGGATAATTACGAAGTAGAGTTTGCCTTAAAAGATGTAAACAAGCCTATTGGCGTAAGCGAATATACCTATACACAATTGCCTGCCGATATAAAAGATGCCTTACCAAGTCAGCAACAGTTTGAAAACCAATTGAAAAGCGCTGAAAACACTTAATTTCCCCAACTAAACCCCAAAAAATATAACCTTTAAAATGTATATTTAAAAATTATGACAGAACACCCATTTTTCGAAAAGCAATACCTAGGCCGCGATTTTAACTTTATAAGCATAAGATTGGTTTTGGCTACCTTTTGTTTTATGGCTTATTACTTTACCGATAACCGCGATACCAATGCCGATTTGCTTTTGGTTGTAGGTAGCGCAATTTTAGTTATCAGTATTTTTATGTTATTTATGTTGCATTACAAAACTACGGTAAAAAGCAAAGCCATTTTACTTAACGGCTTATGGACAACCCGCCTAGTAAAAATAGATTTAAACAGCATTATCTTAGTTGAAAAAGCTCCTTACAGCAACTATATTTTAAACAACCCCGTTTACAATTTGCACCGCAATGGTACCATACGTTTTTACGCAGGCGGCAAAGATGCCGTAAAACTTACCGACCGTGATGGCTTAATTTATGTAATTGGCACCCAGCGACCTACCGAATTATATAACGCAATAAAGTTAGCAATGAAACCCTAATTTTAACCAGCCACAGGCAGCCAAAAACCAAATTTACTGCCTGTACCAATCTCGCTTTCTACAAAAATTTCGCCTTGTTGGGCTTCAATAAAATCTTTAGAAATAGCTAAACCCAAGCCTGTTCCCGATTTGTTTTGCCCATCAGTTGGTACTTGAAAAAACCTATCGAATAGCCTCGAAATGTATTGTGGTTCGATGCCTTTACCGTGATCTTGCACACTAAAATATATTTGCTGGTTGCGTAAAACAATCTCAATATCTACAATTGATTTTTGGTAACTGTAGCGTATAGCGTTTGATAAAAAGTTTACCAGCACCCAAGCTGTTTTTTCTAAATCGGCATTTACCAAGGGTAAGTTATCCTCAATTTTTAAATTTAAATTAACCTCTTTTTGGCTTGCAGAAACTTTTACGGCATCAATAGCATAATTTACAATTGCCACTGGGTTGGTTTGTAAAAAATTGAGTTGGATATTACCAGTTTCTACTTGTGCCAAATCAAGCAGTTCGCCAGTAATTTTTAATAAGCGATTGCTATCATCGGCAATGTTATTTAGTAAATCTTTTTGTTCGGAATTAAGTTCACCAATACGTTGATCTTCCAGTAATTTTAAGCTCATTTTTATAGCCGAAATAGGTGTTTTTAATTCGTGAGAAATTGTGGCTATAAAGTTAGTTTTTGCCTCGTCCAACTCGTGAAAAGAAGTTATGTTTTTTAACACGATTACGGTTCCTACGGATTTGGATGTTGTAATAAATGCTCTTTCTTCGGCACCATCATTATCTGGTACAACAATGTCCAATACTTCCTTATTAAAAAAACTTTCTTTACCATCGGCAAATATTTTTATTTCTTTTTGATTTTGGTGTATCAATAAATTGCGTAATAAATCGTTTTTCAATGCTACATCGGGGCCATATTTCCCAACTAAATCTTCATCTTTTAATCCAAATAAATTTAAGGCAACAGGGTTTACAAATAATATGTTTTGATTTTCGTCGAGCCCTATTACGCCATCATTCATAGTGGCAATTATTTTTTCAATCCTAATTTTCTCGAAAAGTATTTTGGCCAAATTAGAGTTTTCGTACTCGTTTAATTTTTGCGCCATAGTATTAAAGTTGTTGGCCAAATCGCCAAACTCATCGTTTGCTTTAAACTGTAAACGTTGACCATATTTTTTTGCTGCAATATCTTTAATTCCGTTGGTTAGCTCTTTTATAGGGTTGGCAATATAACTGGGGAAGTTAGTTATAAAACTAAACGCAACCAACAGGCAAAAGCATCCCCAAAAGGCTAAATAAAGAGTAGCATTTTTTGCGGTTTGTTGGGCAACTGCATTTTTATTTACAATTGCTTTAAGGTTTAAATCCATTACAGCATCAATATTTTTACGAATTGCTTGTTTATATTTTGCAATTTCATTCGCTTTGTTTTGTATGCGTAATTGCTCAAAGTTGAAACGCAAATTACCTGTTAAAGTACCTTCGCCAGGTTCGGTAATGTTGTTTTCTTGCAATAACAACTCTCGCTCAAACTCTTTTAACTGGTTGGTATTTAGTGTATTTTGGTCGTTACCCAAGTCTTGCAACATTTTTCTACTAAACTGTATAGATTCGTAATTGTCTTTTAAAATCACTTTCGAATCTTCCGAAAGTTTATTCAAATAATAGGCCGACATACCCGTAAGGATAATAATAATTGCAAATAACAGGCCGAAACCCAAACGCAGTTTTGTTTTTATGTTCATTTTTTTTAAGATAAAATAACCAAATCAATATCGGTATTGGTGGTCAGTTTTAACAGTTTACCAAATACCGAAGTTCTAAAAATAAATTTCCAAATACTATATTTCGGTTTGCCCATACATATCGTACTTACATCTCTTTCAACGGCTAAATTGTATATGGCTGTTCCAATATCTTCTTCTTTAATTTTTACCAATTCGCCGCCCAATTCTGTTACTAATTTAAAATTATTAATTAAAAATCGCTGTTTGTTAAGTTGTATATTATCGCTGCTTTCGCTCGATGTTTGTACATAAACAACAATCCATTTACTACGATAATATGATGCCAGTCTTGCCGTTTTTCTGATTACCACTTTTGCCGCCACATCGTTACTAGATATGCAAGCCAGAAACTTTTCGGCCCGTAATTTAATATCTTTGGGCACCTGCAAATCTATTTTTCGCTCTAGCTGATGAGCCACTTCTTTTAAAGCCAACTCACGCAGTTGCAATATTTTTTCCTCTTTAAAAAAGTTGCCTAAAGCCAACTCTATTTTAGATTTATCGTAAATTTTACCGGCCTTTAAACGTTGTATCAATTCATCGGCGGTTAAATCTATATTCACCACTTCATCGGCCATTTGCAAAACACTATCTGGTACACGTTCGGTAATTTTAATACCCGAAATCCGTTCGGCCTCCTCGTTCAAACTTTCTATATGTTGAATGTTCAATGCCGAAATCACGTTTATGCCCGCATCCAACAAATCAACCACATCTTGCCAGCGTTTTTCGTTTTTGCTGCCCTCAATATTGGTATGCGCCAACTCATCAACAATTACCACTTCGGGGTGAAGGTTCAAAATAGATTGCACATCCATTTCTTCCAGTTCTTTACCTTTATAAAATAGTTTTCTTCGTGGTATTTGAGGCAAATTTCCTAGTAAAGCGTGTGTTTCCTCACGGTTGTGCGTTTCTATGTACCCAATTTTTACATCAATGCCATTTTTTATCAAAGCAGCTGCTTCCTGCAACATACGGTAGGTTTTGCCCACACCGGCACTCATACCAATATAAATCTTAAACTTTCCTCGTTTCGATTGTTGGATTAAATCCATAAATCGTTGTGCTTGCTGGTTCATCTGCTTTGTGTTTTAGGGCTTCGGGCTTTTTTGCTTTGGGCTTTCGGGCTTCGAGCCACGGGCTGCTTGTTTAATGTTTTAGGGCTTTTGGCAGAGGGCTTTTGGCCTACTACGGAAAGCCCGAGGCTTGTGGCTCGAAGCCATTTTTTTTATTTGGGCGTTCCCCGAAAAGGGTCGGGCTTGGAGTTTATCCTGACAAAGGAAGGACTCATAGTCCTCAAAAAGCTACGTTGCACTTCGCTTTTTTCCGGGCTAACCGCTGCAATTCCTAACGCAAATTGGCCACCAGCTTTCGGGCTTCGAGCCACGAGCTTATTTTGCCACGAGCTATCGGGCTTCGAGCCACTAGCTGCTTGTTTACCGTTTTAGGGCTCGTTGCCCGAAAGCCCGTTGCCCGTTGCCCGTTGCCCGAAAGCCCTAGGCTCGTTGCCCGAAGCCCAAAGCTACATTCCGTCCAATGCTAAATTAATTTCCAAAACATTAACCACTTGTGGCCCTAAAAATGGTTTTTCGGTATGCTCGTCAACCAATTTATTTAATGCATCGGCAGTTAAATTTCTGATTTTTGCAATTCGGGCAATTTGTATTTTGGCACCTTGCGGCGATAAGTTCGGATCTAAACCCGAACCCGAAGCGGTTACCAATTCGGCAGGAATATCAGCTTTATTTACCGTTGGGTTATGCACCAAAAAAGTATCAATGCGGGCTTGCACTTCTATCAAATAATCGGGGTTTGATGGACCTTTATTGCTTCCTGCCGACCCAGCCGCATTGTATGCTACCGCCGACGGTCGAGAGTTGAAATATTTATCATCTGTAAAAGATTGACCGATTATTTTATAGCCCACTACTTTTCCGTCTTTTACAACAGTTTGGCCTTTGCCCTTGTTGGGTGCAAATTGTGCTATGCCCCAAATTGCTGCTGGGTAAATCACACATAATAAAATTAATGCTAGTACAGTAAGTTTTACTGCTGGTAATATATTAGTTTTCATAATGTTATAAAAATAAAGTGATAGCCATATCTATTAATTTGATGCCTATAAAAGGTGCAATTAATCCGCCTAAGCCATAAATTAATAGGTTTCTGCGTAGCAATGCACTTGCCCCAATTGGTTTGTATGCAACGCCTTTCAGCGCAAGCGGAATTAAAATTGGGATAATGATGGCGTTAAATATTATTGCCGAAAGTATAGCACTCTCCGGACTTGTTAAATGCATAACATTTAAACCACTTAATGCTGGTATAGCTGCAATAAATAAAGCTGGTACTATGGCAAAATATTTAGCCACATCGTTAGCGATAGAGAAAGTTGTTAAAGTACCACGTGTCATTAATAATTGTTTTCCAATTTCTACAATCTCAATTAGTTTGGTATGGTCGTTATCTAAATCAACCATATTACCCGCTTCTTTAGCTGCAGCTGTTCCGCTGTTCATGGCCACACCTACATCGGCTTGTGCCAAAGCTGGAGCATCGTTTGTGCCATCGCCCATCATCGCCACCAACTTACCCAAAGCTTGTTCGGCTTTAATGTAATTCATTTTATCTTCGGGTTTTGCTTCGGCAATAAAATCATCCACACCCGCTTTTTCGGCAATATATTTCGCTGTTAAAGGATTATCTCCGGTTACCATAACCGTTTTTACGCCCATTTTTCGCAACCTATCAAACCTTTCGGATATGCCAGGTTTAATAATATCTTGTAGCTCAATTACTCCCTTAATAATTTTGTTTGCCGTAACAACCAAAGGTGTTCCACCATTGGTAGCAATTAATTTTACGGCTTCGGCGGTATCTGTTGGCATATTGTTACCAGCATCTTCAGCAATTTTTTTCATCGAATCAAAAGCGCCTTTCAAAATTTTATCTCCATTGGCTAATTGCATTCCGCTTGAGCGGGTTTCGGCCGTAAATTTTATGAAGGTGGCACCAGTAGTGTCCAAGGCAATATTTCCTTTTGGCAACAATTCGTTGGCTAGTTCCACAATAGATTTTCCTTCTGGCGTTTCATCGGGAATAGAAGTTAGCAAACTCAATTGCATAAACTCAACATCGCTAACTCCTGCCGAAGGATAAAATTTTGTGGCTTTACGGTTACCAATGGTTATGGTTCCGGTTTTATCCAATAATAAAACATCTAAATCGCCAGCGGTTTCTACAGCTTTCCCCGATTTGGTAATCACGTTTGCCCGTAAAGCTCTATCCATACCTGCTATACCAATTGCAGATAACAAGCCACCAATAGTGGTAGGAATTAAACAAACAAAAAGAGAAATATAGGAGGCAATGGTAATAGGCGTGTTGGCATAATCGGCAAATGGTTTTAAGGTTACGCAAACAATGATAAAAACCAGCGTAAAGCCTGCCAACAAAATAGTTAAAGCAATTTCGTTGGGAGTTTTTTGGCGAGATGCGCCTTCTACCAAAGCAATCATTTTATCTAAGAAACTTTCTCCCGGGCCATTGGTTACTTGTACTTTAATCTGATCTGATAGTACTTTTGTACCACCTGTAACTGATGATTTATCACCCCCAGATTCGCGGATTACTGGGGCAGATTCGCCTGTTATAGCCGACTCATCTATAGTGGCAATACCTTCTATAATTTCGCCATCGGTGGGTATGGTATCGCCAGCATCGCACACAAAAACATCGCCTTTTTGTAATTTACTGGATGAAATGATAACAACATTACCACTTTTATCCAGCATTTTTGCAGGTGTTTCTTCACGTGTTTTGCGCAAGCTGTTGGCTTGTGCTTTACCTCTTGCTTCGGCAATGGCTTCGGCAAAATTTGCAAACAACAGGGTTATAAACAGTATGAAAAATACCGCCAAATTGTAGGCAAAGCTTCCTTGTCCGGGATTGCTGTACGAATATATGGCAACTACCAACATAATGGCCGTACCTATTTCTACCGTAAACATTACGGGGTTGCGGAACATTGTTTTGGGATTTAATTTTGCAAAAGATTGCCCTAAAGCTTCTTTTACCATATCGCCTTGAAAAAGGCTTGTGCTTTTTTGAGTGCTCATTTTAAACTAAATTATTTGTAGATAGTAAAATATTCGGCAATGGGGCCAAGGGTTAACGCAGGGAAAAACGATAGGGCAGTTATCAAAAATATGACTGCAAAAATCATCAAACCAAAAGTGGAAGTATCGGTTTTTAAGGTACCAGCACTTTCAGGGATTTCCTTTTTATTAGCCAACAATCCGGCAATAGCCAAAGGACCAATAATTGGGATAAACCTGCCCATAATTAGCACAATACCTGTTGATATATTCCACCAAGGTGTGTTATCGCCCAAGCCTTCGAAACCCGAACCATTATTTGCAGCAGATGATGTGTATTCGTACAACATTTCCGAGAATCCGTGGAAACCAGGGTTGTTTAGCCAAGCAATATCTTTAATATTCATAATGCCATACGATGCCAATGCTGTACCTACCAGTATTAAAAAAGGATGGAATAAGGCTACAATCATAGCAATTTTAACTTCTCGAGCTTCCACTTTTTTACCCATAAATTCGGGTGTACGCCCAACCATCAAACCTGAGATAAATACCGCTATGATAATGAAGATGTAAAAATTAAGAATACCTACACCGCATCCTCCATAAAAAGCATTAGTCATCATGGCCAACATTTGCATCATCCCCGATAAGGGCATTGTACTGTCATGCATACTGTTTACCGATCCTGTTGAAATTACGGTGGTGGCAATGCTCCAATAAGCGGATGCTGGTGTGCCAATACGTACTTCTTTGCCTTCCATAGCACCTGCCGATTGGTTGATTCCCATTTTGGCTATAGCTGGATTGCCGCCCATTTCGGTAATTATGGTGGGGATGGTTAATAACAAAAAGCCCAAAGTCATAACCCCGAAAATCATCCATGACAGTTTTTTACGTTTGGTGAAATAACCCAAGGCAAAAATCATAGCTAAGGGTATGATCATTTGTGCCCAAATTTCTACGGCATTGGTTAAAAAGTTTGGATTTTCTAAAGGATGTGCGGAATTGGCTCCGAAGTAACCACCACCATTTGTACCCAAATGTTTGATGGCAATCATTGCCGCTGCCGGCCCTCTGGAAACATTTACGGTATCGCCTTGTACGGAAATAAATTGATCTTTACCCTCGGTGTTCATTGGTGTACCGTTAAACAATAATATGGCAGCTACAATCATCGAAAGGGGTAACAAAATGCGTGTGCAAGATTTTAGAAAGTAATTGTAAAAATTACCTAAACCACGTGAGTAACCGATTTTATTTTCATTTTCGGCTTCTTTATCTTCTTCTGTTTTTGGACTCAAGCTTTTGAAAATCATCGCCGCCAAGGCTAAACCAGTTGCAGCAGATACAAATTGTAAGAAAGTCACAAAAAATATCTGGTTGAAATAAGACATACCCGTTTCGCCAGAGTAATGTTGCAAATTACAATTAACCAAAAAGCTTATGGTGGTGTTAAATGCCAAATCTGGCGACATTGATGGGTTACCATCTGGGTTAAAAGGTAGCCAGCCCTGGTTCATCAATAAAAACATCCCTAAAAAGAACCATATAAAATTAATGGTAAGCATAGCTTTTAGATGCTGTTTCCAGTTCATTTCATTGGTAGAATTAATGCCAGAAAGCCTGTAGATTAGTTTTTCGATAGGGTTGAAAATAGGGTCGAGGAAAGTTTTTTGCCCGCTATAAACTTTGGCTATATATTTACCAAAAGGTATAGCTAACAAAATGGTGGCGAGAAAAGTAAGCGCAACCGCTAGGAGTTGTGAATTCATAATTTTTGTTATTTAGAATTTTTCGGGTTTGATGAGTACGTATACCATATATATAAATACGATTACGCTAACAATTAATAGAGCTGCCATTTTTTAGATTTTTTCGAAATAATTAACACATAAAAAGAATAACCAGAAACAGATTGCACCAGTTAATAAAAGGATAATAGTTGCCATAGAATTTTATTTTAATTTAATTATTCGTTTGGTACAATTGCAGTGCCTATGTGATATTTTTGAAAAATTTATGTGTAAGTAATTGATTTTTATAATGATAAAATTAATTTACTTTTTTTTGTGGGATGTATAACGCACCAAAATGGTAGGGTGGATTTTCAAAACGGGGTAGGGGGGTTGCTTATTAAAGTAAAATTAGAAAACCCTTATGTGTCTTTGGAGGGCTTAAAGTAAAATAGTGGAAATTTTATTTTAGTATAAAACTAAACTAATGGCTCTAAGTGATTTTAAGTGGGTAAAAAAATTTCTACCTTAGCTTAATGGGAACAAATGGTAAAGAAATATTTGAGATAGCTTTAAATTTAACAA
>JAYULE010000035.1:0-19152 GCA_043763845.1 Sphingobacteriales bacterium | reverse complement strand
GAGGCTACCGTAATATGACTAATTTTATCAATATGGTTTATTTTACCTGTGGTAAGCTTAAATTTGATTACCCACTATATTCCATCTAGAGCCAAACTAATTTACAAATAGAAAAATTTAGAGTGGGAGATAAATTCCAATTTGAATTAAATTGAAAAACGAACTAAAATAACCCAATCATGTATTAATGTTATAATAAACTTCTGGATTTGCTGATGTAAAATGATTTTGAAAGTAGAGTATAAAATTTATGTTATTTAAAAAGTTTGGAGGTATAAAATTTCTTAATAAATGTAATTTCTAAAATTTAACAGTTAAACCCTCTCAAAAACACAACAAGTTTAATAAAACTATTTTTGAGAGAGTTTAAATTTTTACTTCATCAATTTGGTTAAAAATTTGGCACCAGAAAGTAAAGTGTTACCTAATTTTTTAATTTTAGCACTTTCATCTTTTTCCGCTTTTTCAGAAGCTTTAACGGTTTCGTTCCCTAGTTTTTCTAATAAACTACAGATTTTTTTACCGTCTTTATTTGCAATAGCTTCCTTCAAACTTTCAAGATCATTTACAATAGTTTTGTAACCTTTTTGGTCTGATAATGTTTTAATCCAGCTGGTAATACTTGTTGAAGATCCCGTAGCCGACTCATTTTCGATGCTGTTTTCCAACGCCATGATAGTCTTATCAAGGTGTTGAACTTCTGAATTGTTTTCTGACATATTTTTTATATTTAGTGTTTAAAAAACTTACCAAATTACATTCCATAACAGTTTAAAAAGCAAAAAAAAATTGTAACACTTTGGCTATTAGTTAGTAAAATTTGCCGATGCCTTCGCTCAAAGTTAAGGCATCGGGTGCGAATGCATAGGGAGGGACCACATCGGGAGCTAAAGCATATCATTGCTGGTGTTTTTATAAGGTTTTGGTTGTATTTTTATTAACAAAAGATTTAAAACATATATTTACAATCTATACTAATCAACTATTTTTTTTTGATGAAATTAATAACACAAACTCCTAAAAAAGCACTCAAAGCATTCTTAAAACAAAAACCACTAAGAAGCGAAATAGACATTTTTAAAACTAATCTCATTATTCTTCTCAATAAAATTAGCTTGATAGAAAAACGACCTATCGACGAAAGTGAAGAACATTTAAAAAACGATTTGCGTGATTTTTTACGAGATACCTACTACCGTGAAACTAACGCCATTAATACCAAAGACAAAAAAGATTTGGTAATACACATAGATAAATCTACCAATAGCGATGTTGGCGTTATTATAGAAGCCAAACGGCCAAGCAATGTAGGGGAAATGGTTTCGGTAAACAACCCAAATAAAAAGGCTTTTCACGAACTGATTCTGTATTATTTAGACGAACGGAATAAAGTTGGCAACTTTCAACTCAAACAGTTGTTAATTACCAATATTAACGAGTGGTATATTATTGATGCAAACCAATTTGATAAACACATTTACAACAACAAGCAAATACAAAACCTATATAAAACCAAAGTAAACGATAACAAAAACAACCCATTTTTTTATCAAGAAATTGAAAAACTAATAGCCAAAATTGATGCGGAAATTTCTTGTGTGTATTTTGACATTAGAGAATACGACATCATTTTACGTAATAATAAAAAAGAGGACGACCGTGAACTAATTGCATTGTTCAAAATACTTTCGCCACAACATTTATTAAAAATTGCAACGCCAAACGACAGCAATTCTCTCGACGAAAAATTTTACAAAGAGCTATTGCACATTATTGGATTAGAGGAAGCCAGAGAGGGAACTAAAAATGTTATCAGAAGAAAAAACACGAACCGCAACGCGGCTTCGCTTATTGAGCTAACCATAGATGCCATTACTACCGAAGACCTTTTATATAAACTACCCGACCAAGCCGTTTACGGGGCAAGTAAAGAAGAGCGGCTTTTTAATGTTGGGCTAGAACTTTGTATAACTTGGATAAACAGAATTTTGTTTCTGAAATTGTTGGAAGGCCAATTAATAACTTACCACAAAACCTCTTCAGGAGCTTATAGGTTTTTAAACTCCGAAATGATACATAGTTTCGACGAATTGTTTAAACTGTTTCATAAAGTTTTAGCGGTAAACCTTGCAGACCGAACCGAGGCCATTAAAAGTAAATACAGTAAAGTGCCGTACTTAAACAGTTCGCTTTTTGAAATTAGTGAATTGGAAGACCAAACATTAAGAATTAATTCGCTAGATAACGATGGTAAACTGGAGTTGATAAAAGGCAGCATAATTGCCTCTTCCCTTTCGGGGAAGGTTGGGGTGGGGACCCTCGATTACCTCTTTAAATTTTTAGATGCCTACGATTTTGCAAGTGAAGGAACAGAAGATGTACAGGAAGACAACAAAACCCTTATTACTGCTTCGGTATTAGGCAAAGTTTTCGAGAAAATAAACGGATATAAAGACGGCTCCATTTTTACACCTGCATTTATTACGATGTATATGTGTAAGCAGTCAATTCGTTTGGCAGTTGTAGAAAAATTTCTCCCCTATTTTAATACCGATGCTTTCGCTCCAAGCGATGGTATCGGAGCGAAGGCTTTGGTAAAATCGGAAAATTCAGTAAAAGATATTTATGAACTTATAGGCAGCAAGGTTTCCAGAAAACAAGCAAACGAAATAATCAATACTTTAAAAATATGCGACCCAGCGGTAGGTTCTGGTCACTTTTTGGTTTCGGCATTAAATGAAATTATTGCCATTAAAAGCGAGTTGGGTATTTTAATGGATGAATACGGGAAAACTTTAAGAGATTATGAAATTGAAATTGTAAACGATGAACTAATTATTACGGATGAAAACGGTAATATTTTTGCCTATAACCCCGCAAATGCAGAAAGTAACAGGGTGCAAAAAACACTTTTCCACGAAAAGCAAACCATAATAGAAAACTGCTTATTTGGTGTAGATATTAACCCAAATTCTGTAAAAATTTGTAGGCTGCGTTTGTGGATAGAGTTATTGAAAAATGCTTATTACCGTGAATCGATGCCTTCGCTTGGAGCGAAGGCATCGGTAACACAATACGGTAACAACTCGTCCCCTTTCGGGGGAGGTTGGGTGGGGGAACTAGAAACCCTACCTAATATAGATATCAACATTAAATGTGGTAACAGTTTATTAAGCCGTTTTACTTTAGATGCCGATTTAAGCAAAGCATTAAAAAGCATTAAATATAATATTACAGCTTACCGAGGTTTTGTTAACGATTACAAAAACGAAAAAAGCCGTGAAGTTAAACGTGGCTTGCAACAAATAATAAATGGTATTAAAAACGATTTTAAAACAGAAATTAACAATAACGACCCCAAAATAAAAAAATTAGCCAAACTGCAATACGAATTGAATATGCTGGTGGCACCAAGCATTTTTAAGAATATGGTTAATGAAGATATGGCGGAATATGGCACTAAAGAAAACATTAAAAAAGCTAAAGACCGACAAAATAAATTAGAAACCGAAGTAAACAAACTTGCAAAAGAAATTGAAGATATTAAAAATAACAAAATTTTTACAAATGCTTTCGAGTGGCGGTTTGAGTTTCCGGAAGTAATGAATAATGAGGGTGGTTTTGAAGGGTTTGATTTGATAATAGGAAACCCACCGTATATAAAAGAATATGAAAACCGTGATGCTTTTAATGGTTTAAGAAACTTAGAATGCTACCAAGGTAAAATGGATATTTGGTATTTATTTGGCCATTTGGGCTTAAACCTTTTAAAACCAAATGGTAATTTGTGTTACATTGCTACAAACAATTGGGTAACCAATGCAGGTGCGTTAAACTTTAGAAACATTATAATAAACAACAGCCAAATAGTTAATTTAATTGATTTTGGCGCTTTTATGGTTTTCGAAAATGCAGCTATACAAACAATGATAATGCTTTTTAAAAACAACAAAGAAGCCAATAATTATACTTTTGATTATAGGAAATTAGAAAGCGAAAAACCAAATTTAGAAAACGTGTTTAACCTTTTAAATGGATTTGAAACAAGTAATACGGTTCTACTTTCGCCAACAGTAAGCAAAGAAAATTTAACAGGCAAACCGCTAACTTTTAACACAGATGAAAACTCTGAATTGCTTAATAAAATTAAGGGAAAAAAGAATTTTACTTTACGTGAAAAGGCTGATAAAAAGCTCCGCATTCAATCTGAATTAGGACAAGGAATTGTTGCTCCACAAGATTTTATAAATAAAACATCGGCTGAAACGCTAAAACATAAATTTCAAAATGGAGAAGGTATTTTTGTTTTATCTCAAGCAGAATTTGAAAGCAAACAGTTTTTAGCTAAAGAAAAGAAAATAATTAAGCCGTATTTCACAACCAACCAACTTGAGAGGTATTTCGGTAGTAGTAAAAACACACATTGGTTAATTTACACAAAATCTGATATAAACAAACCCGATAAGTTAACAAGGAAAATCCCTTTAACTAATTTCCCTAATATTAAGGAACATTTAGATAACTTCATCAGTGTTATTACATCTGACTTTGCACCCTATGGGCTTCATAGAGCAAGGGAACAATACTTTTTTGAAGGTGAAAAAATAATGGTTACTAGAAAATGCCCAAAACAACCAATCTTTACATACACAGATTTTGATTGCTTTGTTTCACAAACTTTCTTTGTTATTCAAAGTACAAGAATAAATTTAAAATACTTAACTGGTTTACTCAATTCAAAACTGATTGCTTTTTGGCTTCGCAAAAAAGGAAAAATGCAAGGTAACAATTACCAATTAGACAAAGAACCATTACTTGAAATCCCAATTTACAACCCAACAAAACATGAAGCCAATAATATTACAGCATTGGTCGACAAAATCATTTCCCAAAAACAAAAGGGCGAAGACACCAAAGACTATGAAAACCAAATAGATAAATTAGTTTACCAACTATATGATATTACAGAAGATGAGCAAAAATTAATAGAAAATAAGTGATAGTTAACTAAATATATCATTCTCAAGAATATTAAAAATTGAATATTGATTAGTTGCAGAATCTTTTAAATAACGTATTTGTAAATAAGCACACAATAATATTAAACTAACTATGAAATTGAGTTAGGTTTAGTATGAAAATTATAGTTTAGATGAGCATTAAAATGCCGAGACGCTTACGTTTGGGGCTGCCTTTACTTTCTTTTAATGTTTTAATTAAACTTTTGAAGTGAATTGAATCTATTTTTGAGCTTTTCTTAGTCTCCAATATTTAGGTTGTAGATTTGTTGTTGTTTACCCAATATTGAAGAATTTCTTTTCTGTAATTTTGTGCCTTTGCCAACCATACTTTTTTTTTAACCATTCTACAATTTCCTGGTTAGCTTCTTCGTTTGATACCTAATTACCCTTTTCAATATCATTAATTCCTTTATCAATTGATTTTTTTTTATAGGTTGGAAAGCACAAGCCTATCAATATCTTTATTTTCAAGTTCAATAATACGATAAACTTCTTCTAAAATATTTTCGTCGGTAATACATTTAATTTTATCTATTAATTCTTGTTTCATTTGGTTAGTAAACATAGCGGTATATTTTTTCAAAATTTATTAATTTTTTTCACAAGGGTAAGTTTTAATTTCTTTTTTAATATTAGTAGCCATTATCAACAAAAAATAATGTTAAAATGCTGTATATTAAACTATTAAAAAATTATAACTGGAAGTATTAATACCAAAACGAGGCCTTCCTTTACTACATAAATTAATTACGGGTTACAAACTTTAGTATAAATTCAATTCTAAAAATGCTGCGTGGATACGCACCACGGCGGTAGTATTAGAAAGTCTTCTTTCCAAAAGGAAGCATACCTTACTACATAAATTGGTTATGGGTTGCAAATCCTACGATATGGGCTAAAAGGTTACAAATCTCAAAATGCATTTAAATTAGGGTTTTGTTTTAAAATGGGAGATACCCAAAAGCGGTTGTATACCAATTCTTAATTTGTTAAATTTACTGTTGTAAAAATAATTTAGTTTTTAAGTCAAAATATTTGGGTATAAACTATTATAAATGTTAAAACATTTCATTTTTAAATAAAAATAAAATTATGAGGCTTCAATTATTACACGATAGTAACGGCGAAAATTCGGGTGTATATATACCATCGAAAGATTGGACTTTAATTAAACAGCAGTATCCTGATATTGAAGAAATCACTGATGAAATACCAGATTGGAAAAAAGAGATTTTAACTGCAAGATTAGCCGCAATAGCAAAACAACCCGAACGTATTAAACCTATTGAAGGTTTATTTGATGCACTTGATAAAAATTGACAAAATGATTGAATTTGATTTTGTTTTAGATTATTTTGACGAAGTATAAGATGATATTGAAACAGCCAAACTTTGGTATTCCCCCCAAAAACCCAATACAGATTTAGAAGTACGCTTTGCAGATGCCATAAGAGAAGCAATTATTAAACTGCAAAACCCCCCTTTTATTTATCATCCTATTTTTGAAAACATACGTGTTGCACACCCTAAACTTTTTCCTTACGCTATTCATTTTATAATCAACGAAAGCGACAAAGAAATTTTAATTCTAGCTATTTTCCATAATAAACAAAATAAAAATCGGGTTATAAACCGTTTATAGTTTTATGCGTTGGCGAGGGTAAACCTCTAAAAATTATATGTTTTTCAATAAAAAGGAAGGCTTCCCTTGGAGGGATGACTTCCTTTAAATCCTTAGAAAGCATAGATAATTTTGTTATAAATTGAGATTAAATTAAACTATCGTACTAGGAAAACTTCTTTCAATCAGGAAGACTCACTTCTACATAAATTAATTATGGGCTACAAACCCTACGATATGGTGCTTGTACATCATAAAATAACAATAATTGTTTTAGCCTGCAATTAAAATTTTGTTGTTTTGAAGTTCTACGTTAAAACTCACTTTAGCCTTTAATGCACCAAAAACACGTAAAATAGTATCCATAGTTACATTGGTAGTGTTATTTTCTAATTTAGATATTTGCGCTCTTTGCACACCAATTAAGTTTCCTAAATCTTGTTGAGTAAGATTTCTTTCTAGTCTAACTTTTTTTATTAAATCGCCTAAAATCTCTAATTGAAGCTCTTGCTCGTACAAATTCCTTTTTTCAGTTCCTTTTTTGCCAATAAATTCATTTTTAATTTCGTCAAAACTGAACATCTTTAATTCGTTAATTTCCATTTTACTTATTTTTAAGTTCAAAATATAATTTTCTGATACTTTCTGCCTTTTGAATTTCCTTAGGTGGGGTTTTATCTGTTTTTTTAATTATTCCGTGAGTTGCTAATACCAGCTTTTCAAATTCATCCGTCTTATCCCAAAAAGCAAAAATTCTAATTTGTTTAATGTTATACAAAGTTCTAAATTCCCAAATCTCATTATTTAGTTTTTTAAAAAGCGTATTGTCATTTTTAACTTTAGATTTATCAATATTCAAAATTACTTTCAATTGCGTTTTATCGTCTAACAATTTTAAAAACTCTCTAGCTTCCGATAAAAAGAAAATTTCAAATTTGTTCATAGGCTAGCAACTGTTTGTTTCCATACAAAGATACAATTGATTTTTAATCAAATGATATTTAAAAATATTTTTCTTTATGAGTTGCTCCTCTATTTTTATTTTGGTAAATATCTGTATCGAATTTGAAACTATAATTTTCTGTATATGAAATTATTAGCAATTAAAAATTAACTTTAATGAAAAGCGGAACCAAATAGTTTTTCAATAAAAAGGAAGGCTTTCCTTGGAGGGAAGACTTCCAATAAAACCATAGTATGCAGTGCTAATTCTAAGAATAAACAGGTAAAAGTTAAATTGTTAGACTTTTTAAAATAATCTAAATACATATACATAAATGATATACCTTTGTTATATAACATAATAATATATGAAAACGGTCTCATTAAAAATAGACGATTCAATATTCAGAGAAACCGAACAATTACTCACTAATATACGCATTCCCAGAAATCGCTATATTAATGATGCAATAGAGTATTATAACAAAGTACAAAAAAGACAAATTTTAGAGAAAAAGATTAAAGCAGAATCTGACTTAGTAAAAAATGAATCAATCAATATTTTAAAAGACTTTGAAAATATTGATTATGCCAGTTAATCAATATGAAATTTGGATTGCCGATTTAAACCCACAATTAGGGACAGAAGCAGGCAAAACTAGGCCTGTTTTAGTTGTTCAAACTAATTTACTAAATAAAATTTCGCACCCATCAACTGTTATTTGCCCATTAACAACCAATGTGCAAAAAGAGGCAGATATTTTAAGAGTTCATTTAAAAAAAGGAACGGCAAATTTAAATGAGGACTGTGATGTAATGATTGATCAAATTAGAGCAATTGACAATAAACGATTAATTAAAAAAGTAGGTAATTTACCAACTGATTTAATTGTTAAAATAAAAGAAAATATTGCAATAATTGTTGATTTAGAGTAGTAAGCTAAACAATGAGGATTTGGAGTTTTTTTTCTGGGTTACAATCCCTAAGATATGGGCTTCGAGGTTATAAACCTTTATGAGCGGATTTAATACTTTACCATTAGATTAATACCTAATCCAATATTATATTTAAATTTACTTTGCTCCCAAATTGATACATTTGTTGCCCTATAAAACACAGGACCGCAGAAAACCCACGAACTAAATTTTATTTTCTTTTCTTCTTTGGGATTAATTAAAATTTTGTCGGTAAAATCTATCCACTCCAAAGCAACCAAAAAGTCGTTTTCGAAAATAAGATTTTCTTTAGCAACGTCAATTTCAACCAAGCCAGTATTAAAAACATCCCATATAATATCATTGTAATTAGCCCTAACACTTTCTATATTTTTATCCACAGTTGTGTTGTAGAAATTAATACGAAAACTTGCTTTTTTGAAACCAAAATCTGAGATATTAAAACAAACTTTTTCTACTTTAAAAGTAACACCTTTTTTAACTTCAATAAGTTTTCCTATTTCGGAGCTTAAATTATCTGTCGTAAAACCAACTACAACTTTATCTGTTTTTGCTACTGTACCTACAATTTTTTGTTTCCTAAAAATTTTATTATATGGCTTAATAACAACCTCATTTAAAAGATATTGTGATGGTTGCATTATTACATATATCGTGTCCTTTTCATAAAAACCAATTTTTTTCGTTTTATACTCTATATGAGAAAAGATTAATGAGTCATTTTTGGGTAACAACTTTTCTTTTAAAACAAAAACCCCTTTTTCGTTCGTTACAGTTCCTATTATTGTATTTTTCACAGATACGTTTAGAAACGGAATAGGATGTCCAAGCAAATCGGTACACATACCAACAATTTGAGAAATACACAAATTTGCCTGAATACATATTACAATTGTCAGTAATATTTTTTTAATAATTGTCATAGTTTTTTGTTTGGGTGTCAATGATTAACCCGCAACTACCCCAAAAATACACAATTCCCAACTCCCAAAAAACCCTCCCCCCAGCATTAACGATTGCAACGGCATCCTTTTTTTGCATCGGCTAAAAGCGAAGGCAACAAAAAAAGATAAAGTGAAAAACGTGTTAAAATGCCCAAACAATCCCCCAAAACGCAGAAGTGCTTCTACTCAGATTTATAAATTTCCCAATACTCTTTCGGTGTTACAATTTTAGTTTCTTTATAATTTGAAAAAATAAAGTCTGTGGTATTTCCAGTTATAATAAAGTTACTTAAGTTTCGGAGAAAGTAATTATGTGAAACTTGGAATTAAATTTTTAAAATATAATATTTTAACGAAATTAAAGCTTATTTATAACATTAGCTGGGTATAAAAGCAACAGGCTTTGCGTAAATCTTTGCGGTAAAACCTAAATTATTTTTTACCGCAAAGAACGCAAAGTGGAAGCGCAAAGAACACAAAGCTGGTTGTAAACAAAATAATAAATAAATAAACTCAAAAAGTAAATTTTATATACCTCCGAAACTTTAATAAAGTTAGCCTTATATTCATCAACGCATTGGTTCGTGTCTCCACGAAACCAAAAAATTTAATGTACTATATATTGATAAATTAAAATGGTGTTGCGTGAGGACACACACCACGGCGGTGGGGATAAATTTAATAATAAGGTTTAGCAAATTGAATAAAAGAAAAATATCAAATTATTTTCCCCAACCTGCGGGCCATTTACAAAACCTATCTAAACTAGCGTAACCGCCCAGTACTAGTTTTTTGCTCATGCAGTTTTCTTGGTTTTCGCATGATTCTTTCCAGGTAAAATACCGCCAGTTTTTAAAATCGAAAAATGTATGACTGTACCAACCAAACTCGTTTTTGTACGATATTACATTATCTACACTTTGCCAATAGTAAGCCGATGCGCCAACAAACAAACTACCTAACGAACCCGAGGTTAAAACCGCCGAACTCCCTGTTGGGCCAGCAACAAAAGTGCCTTGCCTAAAATAACTAGTAAATGAATAATAAAGCGCCCCACCTGGCAGGTAAGATGAGTAAATTATTGTTTCGCCTTGTGGCGTTTTACCCGCATTGCTACCCGAAATTCTAGGATCGTCAAATCTGTTTTTCAAGCCGCCATCGCCTTTTCGGCTGTGATAAATAGAATCGTAGAGGTAAACATAACGGCCATCGGGTGCTGTGTATTGTACTTTTAGGCGCATACTAGAGTTTACAAACATATCGGTATTGTAGCCATAGCCACAACTGGTTACTTGGGCTGGCCAGTTGGTGGCTGCACTATCAATTGGGTAAGGCCCTTTGGTAATTTTAAACGAATCGACAGCACCGAAACTTGCAACTCTAACGGTAAAATATTTTTTATCGCTATTGTTGGGGTGGTTTAAATCGTAGAAAATAAGTCCGTCATTGGCATATCCTCCAAGGTTATTGTCCCACTTCACATTTACGGCAACAAAGTTGGGCGTATTTATACTTGTACTTATTGGTGGTGTGGGTATTGTTGGGCTTGCAGGTGCATTTTTTTTGCAAGATAAGCTTAGTAATGTGCAACTTACAGCTGTAGTTACCGCAAATAGAATTTTCTTTGTTTTCATTTTTTATGGGTTTATAGTGGTTGAAACTTAAAGCCTAAATCGCCAATTACATAATCGGTTATTATTACGCTTGGCATTTCTTGGTTTGTAGTACTTGTTGGGCTTTCCAAATAACTTAAAAATTGTATGTTACCTGCTGTAATTGGGTAAATGGCGTCTTTGCCAACAGTTCGCCTTACATACCAATCGGTAACATTTATTGATAGTATGTATTCTTTATTTTGAGTTAGTTCATAAGGTTCATTTAGGTTCATTATGTACTCGTTATTTACGGTTGCATTACTTAAAATGGGCACACGCCAAGTTAAAATTGCAGTTCCTGTGACTTTATCCCAAAGGGTAATACGGTTGCGGTTAAAATTAGCTGGTAATTTTATGGTAATTGCTTTTAAAAGACCGTGGTTTAAGGGTTTAAAGGAAATGCCAATTTCATAATTTTGTTGCCCAAGCATTGTGGTAACCTTGGCATTAAAGCTTCCTATTTCGTAAAAAGCTGTTACGGGGCTTTCGTCGAGTTTTGTAGGTACTTCTGTTTTGGTATTGCTATTTTTTTTGCATCCAGAAACTAAAATAATGGTAGCAACTAGTAGTAAGCTTGCTATAAATTTAGTGTAGTTAGTTTTCATAATTTTTTTTTGATAAGATGGATTGATATTTTAATTTATACTGTTTTAGTTGCGTTAACGATGGGAGTGGCATCCTTTTTTTACGCTATATCTCCCCCTTTGGGGGTTGGGGGGATAATTAATAAAAAAAAGATACAACGTACAGCGTGTTTAAACGCCCCAACAATTAAAAAACATAAAAATTATTCTTGGTAATAAAATTTGCCTTCGGTAATGGTAAGTACATCGCCTTTTACACCTGTTAGTGTGCCTTCAAAAGTAGCCTCAACTACACTAGGCGTTTTAGTGGCTTTTCTAACCGTTACAATCATGTTATAAATACCTGTTAGGCCACCGTACAAATAGTTTTGTGCCGAAACACCACCTAGTTGCGCCACGTTTCTATCAACCCCGTTTGGCATATTTGCAAAAGTGTAAGTTGCTGGCCCTGTGGTATTGTATATATTTATGGTAAATGCTTGTTGGGTTGCCCCTTGCCCTAAATTGCCACTCATAATTATGGCATTGTTGTAGCCATTTGGGTGAAATGCGCCAAAAATTCCGTTATCGGCCCTCCAAACTTTGCCATTTATTTTCATGGTTAAATAGTTGGCATTATTTACGTTTTCTGGGGCATCGCTACTTTTTTTGCTGCTGCAAGATGTTGAGACCGCAATAATTAATGCGATTAGTAAATTGAATGTTGATTTCATGATTTTTATTTTGTTTTAATTTTTTTGATAAACTATGGTTATTGATTTGTCTTTGTTGGGATTTGGTAACTCAGGAAAATAGGAGTAATTACACGTCCAGCTCATTTTGTTGCCACTATAAACTACAGTATTTAAAGTTGGTGGCACCGAATTATCGGTCATAAAAACCTTAATTTTATTCCCCACTTTTACCCATCTAGCGGTTTTAGTGGCGTTTTCGATAGATTTTTTTATGCCCAAAGCACACCCCGTAACTTTTGCCGCCATTGTACCATTGGCTAAAAAACTGTAAACTATGTTTTTGGTACAAGGCATTGCGTTTGTTAATTCGGTATTAATATCTACTTTTTTTCCGTTTGCTTTTTCTTCTATCATTGCTACCCTTAGCCAACTACCCACAGGGCTTTGCGCTTTTGCACCCAATGTTGAAACTATAAAAAGTGTAATAAAAATTATTTTTTGCATTATTTTGGGATAAAATTTTTTAAATACTTTTACCAATTATGTTTGGTAAGTTTAGGCATTAAGAATAACCCAATTTTAAAAAATAGACCAATTTGCTTATTAATAGACGAATGAAGTTTTATAAGTATTTTTATTTATGATTGAAACACAAAATTTAAATGGTAAAATACAATTGTATTATAGTTGATGATGATGAGGTTGCAAGACTTAAAGTAATTTCTGTTGCCCAAAAATTTCCTATTTTAAACATTGTGGGTAGTTACGCCCTGCCCGAAACCGCATTATTGGTTACCCAACAACAAAAAATTGATGTGTTGTTTTTAGATATTGATATGCCTGGCCTTAATGGTTTAGAATTTAGAAAAAAAGCACCCAATGTGCCAGTATGTGTATTTATTACCGCACACCCACAACACGCTTTAGAAAGTTTTGAGTTAGATACTTTAGATTTTTTACTTAAACCTTTAAGGTTAGATAGGTTTGCGCAAACCGTAAACCGAATAACCGAGTTTATGGAAATTAGGCATAAAGCAACTTTGTTTGAAGCTAGCTTTGGGGAAGATGTTATTTTTATTAAAGATGGTTACGATAAAATAAAAATTAAGCTTTTGGATATTATTTATGTTGAAGCTTTAAAAGATTATACCATTTTGGTTACCCAATTTAAACGACATTGCGTGTTTTTTGGCATTGGTAATTTGTTAAAAGAACCTAATTTTAATTTATTTTTACGGGTGCACCGAAGTTTTGCAGTACAGAAACAATTTATTGAAAAAATTGGCACCCATAACATTACACTAATTAATAATACGGTAATTCCTATAGGTAACAGGTATAAAGAAAACTTAGCAAAATGGTATGAAAACTAAAATAGTATTACTGCTAATTTTATTTTGCTTAAATATTAAAGCACAACAATTTAATACCGATTCGCTTTTAAAAGTATTAAAAACCAGCCAAAATGATACCCTAAAAGCCCGTGTTTATATTAAAATAGCCAGTAATTTACAACAACATAACCCCCAAAAAGCATTAAATTTTGCCTTTAAGGGTTTAAATATTGTAAAAAAAATGAACTGGGGCAAAGGCTTTGCTGTATATTATAACGATATTGGCAACAATTACCTTGACCAAGGTAAACACAAAGAAGCTGTAGCTTATTTTTTAAAATCGTTAGCATTTTCTAAACAAATACCCAGCCTAAGAGCAATTACGTTAAACAATACTGCCGTAGCGTATTTTAAAGAGCGTAACATTTTGCTTTCTCGCCAATACAATAATGCAGCCTTTAATATAGCACAAAAACAAAACCTAGAGGCTACAATGGCCGATTGTTACAATATTTTTGGCCAAATAAATGCTTATCACAGCAATATCGCCAAAGCAAAAGCTTATTATTTAAAAGCGTACCAAATTTGGCAAACCCAAAACAATAGTATAAAACAAGCCATTATTTTAACCCTATTGGGCGATATTACCGATAATTTAAAACTTAAAATATATTATTTTACCAAATCTAAAACTATTTGGGATAAAGAAAACCCCACTTATCTTTTAGCTATTTCTAACTTATTTGGCTTGGTTGATGCTAATATAAGTTTGGTAAAAAACACTCCTTTATTAAAAAAATACAGAATTTATAAAAACAAAATTCAGCTTTTAACCGAAGCCGAAGGTTTTGTAACAGCCGCCATAAAGCACTCTAAACAAGCAAATGTGCAACAAAACTTAATGTATGCGTATGGTAAAATGTCGGAAATAAAAGAGTTGCAAGGTAAATATAAAGAAGCACTTCGTTACATTAACCTAAATTACCAAATTTATATCTCTATATTTTCGCAAGAAAGCAAGAATAAAATTGCACAAATAGAAAGTCAAAAAGTTGTTGATATTAAAAACAAACAAATACAGCTAAATATTACCCAACTTAATGCTAAAGAGAAACAAAAGTGGTATTTAATTGCAAGTTTGGCATTGTTGGGCGTAATTATAAGTTTGTTGTTTTACCAAAGTAAAAACCGCCGAAAATCGAACGAAAAACTACAATCCTTAAACGCAAAATTAGACGATAAAATTATTGAACTAAACCAAGCCAACAAAACTAAAACCCAGTTTTTCAATATCCTTAATCACGATTTACGCAGCCCAGTGGCAAACCTTATTGATTTTTTGTATATCCAAAAAAATAGCCCCCATTTATTAGACCCAAATACAAAAAACCGAATTGAAAACAGCACCTTAAACGCAGCCGAAAATCTGCTAACATCAATGGAAGATATATTGTTATGGAGCAAAAACCAGATGCAAAACTTTTTACCGCAACCTAAAAACATTTTTATAAATACAATTTTTGAGGATACTGCTAGGCATTTTGCTAGCGAAGAGAAGGTAAAAATAGTATTCGAAAACATAGAAAACATACAATTGTTTACCGATGAAAACTACCTAAAAACCATAATTCGTAATTTAACTGGCAATGCAATAAAAGCACTTTATAATGTAGAAAACCCTAATATTAATTGGCGAGTGTACAGGCATCAAAACCAAACCATTTTATCTATTACCGATAATGGCCAAGGTATAAACCAACAAAACCTAAAAGCATTATACGATGATACGCAAGTTACAGGCATAAAATCGGGCTTGGGCTTGCATTTAATTAGAGATTTAGCTTCGGCAATTCAATGCCAAATTAAAGTAGAAACTAACTTAAACGCAGGCACAACATTTTTGTTGATTTTTTGAGCTGTGATTTACAACTACAAATGCGTGAATTTAAACCCTATTCAACGCATTGGTTCGTGTCTCCACGAAACCAAAAAATTTAATGTACTATATATTGATAAATTAAAATGGTGTTGCGTGAGGACACGCACCACGGCGGTGGAAATAGAAAAGTTTAAAGTTCTCATTATTTCTAAATTTATTTATTCAAATATAATTGTTTTCTCTAAACATTTTGAATTTGAGTGCAGTCAATCTGCATTTCTGCTCCGCATTGGTTCGTGTCCCTACGAAACCCCAAAATTTAATGTACTATATATTGATAAAATAAAATGGTATTGCGTGGGGGCACACACCACATCCGTTGGGTTTATTTTTGAAGACCTAATTTTTCTATTTGTGCAATAGTCAAACCAGTTACTTTTGCTATTTCGTCAATAGGTCGCCCAATTTGGAATAGATTTTTTGCTATTTCAGTTGCTTTTCTTTCTTCAATCTTAAATTCTGCCTCTGTTTGCAATGTAAACATTTCACTTGCTTTCAAACTTAAACTATCCATGTAGCGATTGTAGCCATATTGTTCTGCTTTGGGCAATCGCATAAGGTCCAATACTACGCCAGCTTCTTTAAGTCCTTTAGCTTTAAAATTGTCTTTCACCTCACTGTTTTTTAAAAAATAAACCCATTCGTCCAAAGTATCTTTTGCTATGTTATTAAATTGGTTCACTTTCAATAAATAGTACTCTGGAAATATATCTGAAACTTCATCTTTTAAAAATGTAGATTTTTGTTTCGCCGAAAGGCCTAATAAATCTTTTTTATGCAGCCCAATAAAATCTGTTTTTCCTTTATAAATATAGTCTTGCCCTTGGCCAAGGTCAAAATACACAATATTGATTGAAATTATTTTTTTTACCTCCGCATATTTTTTACCTAAAATATGATTATCTGAAATACTTTTTGATACACCATAAGCCATTCTATGAAAATAGTCTATTTCATAACTGTTTTGTATTTCAATAATAACAAGTTCGTTTTTTGAGTTTTGAATTAAAATATAAACACGATTAAATTTATCATCATCAGTTACTTGATTGCCTTCACTTTCAAGAATTTGCTCTATTTTAATATTGTCGAACAAAAGTTCACTCAAAAAACCTTCGAGTACAACAAAATTGGCTTTGTTTCTCAAAAGTCTTTTTATTGCCCAATCAAACTGTATTAATTTCTTGCTCATTTTACTGGTAAAATTACCTTTTCAAATTTACTATTATTCTATTCAAATTCAATGCTATTCTTCAATTTTGGTGTCGTTCTAAATTTTCGCCTATCTTCCAAAATTTTACAATCCCCAATTGCACTTCCTTTCCCAAAAAACAAAACACAACAATTACCTATTATACCCAACAAATCCCTTATTTTTGCAAAAAAATTAAAAACATCAATGAGCGTAGAAGCAGAGAAAGACCCACAAAAACACATTATTATTAAAGGTGCGAGGGTGCATAATTTAAAAAATATTGATGTTGCTATACCAAAAAACAAATTGGTGGTTATAACGGGTATGTCGGGTTCGGGTAAATCGTCTTTGGCTTTCGATACTTTATATGCCGAAGGCCAACGCCGTTATGTAGAAAGTTTATCGTCGTACGCTCGCCAATTTATGGGCCGTATGAACAAGCCCGATGTAGATTATATTAAAGGCATTGCACCTGCTATTGCTATCGAGCAAAAGGTAATTACTTCAAACCCACGCTCTACGGTGGGTACATCAACCGAGGTTTACGATTATTTAAAGCTACTGTTTAGCCGTATTGGTAAAACTATTTCGCCAGTATCGGGCAATGTGGTAAAAAAAGATACGGTTACGGTGGTGGTAAATTACTTAAATAGTTTGCCGCTTAATAGTACCGTAACGGTTTTATGCCCGCTTAATCCACATAACGACCGTACCTTAAAAGAAGAGTTGGCCGTATTGCTACAAAAAGGCTTTGCCAGGGTAGAGATGGATGGTAGCATACAAAAAGTAGAAGATATTATTGAAGATAAAACCGTTAAAAACAGTAAACTAAAAAGCAACCAAACCATTTTAATTGTAATTGATAGGCTGGTAACCAACCAAGAAGATGAAACGCAAAGCCGAATGGGCGACTCGGTGCAAACTGCTTTTTTTGAAGGTAAAGGCGATTGTTATGTTGATTTTGATGGCACACGCAAAACTTTTTCGGATAGGTTTGAGTTGGATGGGATAAAGTTTGAAGAACCTACACCCAACTTTTTTAGCTTTAACAACCCTTTTGGTGCTTGCCCAAAATGCGAAGGCCACGGTAAAGTTATTGGTATTGATGAAGATTTGGTAATTCCCGATAAATCAAAATCGGTTTACGATGGTGCTATTGCCCCTTGGCGAGGAGAAAAAATGAAAGAATGGGCCGATAAATTAATTAGCGTTTCTACCAAATTCGATTTTCCTATTCACCGCTCTTACCATCATTTAACTAAAGAACAAAAAGAATTAATTTGGACAGGCAACAAACATTTTGGAGGCTTAAACCAGTTTTTTGCTTTTGTAGAAGAGCAAGTTTATAAAATACAATACCGGGTTATGCTATCTCGCTATCGCGGAAAAACCACCTGCCCCGATTGTTTGGGCACTCGCCTACGTAAAGATGCCAGCTATGTTAAAATTGATAATCACTCGATTATTGATGTGGTTTTAATGCCTTTAGAAGATGTTACGCAGTTATTCGAAAACTTAACGTTAGATGAACAGCAGCAAAAAATAGCCAAACGTTTGTTGTTAGAAATAACATCACGCATAAAATTTTTAAACGATGTGGGTTTGGGCTATCTTACGCTAAACAGGTTATCTAACACGCTTTCGGGCGGCGAATCGCAACGGATAAATTTGGCTACATCGTTAGGTAGCAGCTTGGTGGGCAGTATTTATGTGTTAGACGAACCTAGCATTGGCCTACACCCAAAAGATACTACTCGGTTAATTTCGGTTTTAAAATCGTTACGAGATGTAGGCAATACGGTAATTGTGGTAGAACACGAGGAGGAAATTATGCAAGCCGCCGATTACCTGATAGATATTGGCCCCGAGGCGGGCAGTTTAGGCGGTAATTTGGTTTTTGCAGGTAATTTTAGTGAGATGCTAACCGACCAAAACAGCCTAACTGGTAAGTATTTAAGCGGACAAGAAAGAATTGAAATCCCCCAAAGGAGAAGAAGATTTAACGATGTTATTGAGATAAAAGGCGCAAGAGAAAACAATTTGCAATGTATTGATGTAAAGTTTCCGTTAAATGTTTTTACCGTTGTAACGGGAGTTTCGGGTTCGGGTAAAACATCACTTATCAAAAAAATATTGTACCCAGCTTTGCAAAAAGCAATTGGTAATTTTATGGCCGACCAAACGGGTGCTTACGACGAAATAAGTGGCGATTTACAAGCCATACAACAGGTAGAAATGGTGGATCAAAACCCAATCGGGCGGTCGTCACGCTCAAACCCAGTAACT
>JAYULE010000034.1:0-4966 GCA_043763845.1 Sphingobacteriales bacterium | reverse complement strand
TATTAACGATTATGTTGACGAACGTAAAGACCCAATACAAGCAAGTTACGCCGCCGCAAAATATTTACGAGAAGCTTACAACGAATTAGGAGATTGGTTTTTAGCCCTTGCTGCTTATAATTGTGGTACCGGTGCAGTAAAAAGAGCGATTATAAAAGCCGGTGGAGAAAAAAATATTTGGCAATTGCAGCCTTACTTATCAAGCCAAACTCAAAAATATATTCCCGCTTTTATTGCCGCTACATATGTTATGAGTTACCCTAATTGCCACCAAATTGTGGCATCTAATTTAGGGCTTACTACTTTGGTAGATTCTATTTATGTAAATCGTCATTTAAATTTAAATAAGTTTTGTGACAGTTTAAATTTGCCTTTTACCCAATTAAAACACCTTAATCCTTGTTATAAAAAAGGGATTGTTAATGGCAGTTTACAAAACCCTAAAAGGCTGATTTTACCGCAAATAAATAAGATTATGTACGCTAGTTTATATAATCAGCTATACCAAACACCCATTGAGCAGCCTGAACAAAGACCTAACTTAGCAGTTGATTTCTCTAAACAGGTTGATAATTTCTTTGCAAAAAATGAAAGTAAAATTAAAATTAAAGACGATCAAAATTTACAAAGTAGTAGGGTAGGAGGGGCCCAACAATCCTCAATGTACACCAATATAAATACCAAGACCGTAAAACCCAATACAATAAACCAACAAAACAAAATAATTACTGAAAATGTTGGAAGTTTACCATCTACAATTTACACCAATTATACTGTAAAAATTGGCGATACACTTTTAGCAATTGCCCAACAATTTAAAGGCCTTACGGTTGATAAGATAATAGAAATTAACCAATTAGATGGCTCATTACTTACTATTGGCTGCATTTTAAAAATCTTTGAAATAAAAAATTAACTCTAAATACTAAATAAACAATTTGTATTTTAATATTTTTTATTGCCACTAAGTTTACATCTTAAATAATAAATTTAGATGTAAATAATGCATCCTATTATAGCACTTTACAATAACCTTGGCATAAAACCCTTTTTTAAAGCATTTTTTTCGCAAAGTATAATGCAAAAATTATTTTGGGTTAGTACGTTGAAAATGTTGTCAAATTCTTCGATGATGGGTTTAGGGTTTTGATATAATAAAAATATCAAATCAGTAATATTTTAATAATTGTAATGCTTTAAATTAACAATTCGCTAAAAATTAAGTGTTAAAGAATTGTTCTTTATAAATATTATATATTCGCAAAAATTAAAAAAAATAAACAATATGAAAAAAAACTTGCTCATTCTATTCCTATCAATTATTACTAGCACCTTTGTTAAAGCTCAATTCGAAGGTTCTAAACAAATTTTCGAAAGCCCAAAATTGGCCGAAATAATAAAAACCCATCAAATTGTAGCCATTTTACCCGCCTCTGTAAAAATTAGTTACCGTAAACAACCTAAAAACTTTAGCTTGGAAGCTAATAAAAGTGAAGAGCAATCTAGGTCATTGTCAATACAAGCAAGTATGTACACTTTTTTATTAAGGAAAGCCGATAACTATACTGTTACTTTTCAGGATGTTGATAAAACGAATATACTGTTAAAAAAAGCAGGTTTATTTGATAAATTAGACGAAAGTACAAAAGATGAAATTGCGAAAGCATTAGGAGTTGATGCTTTAATTAGTAGCAGATTTGAGACTGAACAAACAAAATCTGAAGGAGCAGCAATTGCTTCGGCAGTACTTTTTGGGGGTTTAGGTGGTAAAACTGGTACAGGTACTATGTTTTTAACTTTAAATAATGGTGTAGATGGTGAACTTTTATGGCGTTTTTTTAAAACCATGGATGATAATTTAATGAGTTCAACAGACGATTTGGTAGAAAGAATGATGCGAAAAGTTTCAAGGAATTTCCCATATCAAAAATAAATAGTGCAATAACTAAAATAGTAATATGCTGCAAAATAAATTTTGCGGCATTTTTTTTATCAAATTATATTTATAAAATAGCTAACTCCAATATTTTACCTAATTTTATAAAAAACAAAATCCTAAAACATTTAGCAAACTTTGTCTCCTAAAAAAATAATATCGCTATCGCTAATTGTTGGCATTGTATTAATGCTGGCAAAATTTTTAGCATATTTTATTACAGCATCAAACGCTATATTAACAGATGCTTTAGAAAGCATTGTAAACGTTATTGCAAGTGCATTTGCTTTTTATAGTATTTATTTAACTGCCTTACCTAAAGACCATAACCACCCTTATGGCCACGGAAAAGTAGAGTTTTTTTCGGTTTTTTTGGAAGGCACTCTCATCATATTGGCAGGCATTTTCATTGTTTTTAAATCGGTTTATAACGTTTTTTACCCGCATAACATTAGCAGCGTAATTACAGGGGTTTACATTATTGCCTTTACTGGCCTTGCAAATGGCTTACTGGGTTGGTATTTGGTTACGCAAAGCAAAAAGTTAAATTCGTTAACGCTTAACGCCGATGGTAAACATTTACTGGTAGATGCCTTAACTAGTTTTGGCTTAGTTATAGGTTTATTAGCCATTTATTTTACTGGTTTATTTTGGTTAGATAGTTTAATATCTTTTGCTTTAGGCTTTTTTATTATTTATAACGGTTACCATTTGTTAAGAAAAGCAATAGGAGGGTTAATGGATGAATCGGATGATGAAATAGCAAACGAAGTTATTGGCCACTTAAACCAAAACCGCAAACCCGAGTGGATTGATGTGCATAACCTGCGCACCCAACGCTATGGCACAGCCGTACATATAGATTGTCACCTCACTTTGCCCTATTACTTCGACCTTAACAAAGTACACGAAGAAGTATCTTTAATTGATAAATTAATTAGCAAAAACGCCAGTATAACCACCGAGTTTTTTATACACGCCGACCCATGCCTACCCCAATGCTGCCATTATTGCAATATGCCAAACTGCCACGTACGTAGCCAAACCAAAACAAAGCATATTGAATGGAATATAAACAACGTTACTAAAAACCTAAAACATTTTGAGTTCGATGGAGCAAAAATTTAACATTCGTGTATATGGTTTATTAATTAACGAAAACCAAGAGATATTAATTAGCGATGAAGAACAAAACGGCAAACGTTTTACCAAATTTCCGGGTGGTGGTTTAGAATTTGGCGAAGGATTAATTGATGGCTTAAAAAGAGAATTTATAGAAGAGTGTGATATGGAAATTGAGGTTATTAGCCATTATTATACCACCCATTTTTTTGTAGAGTCGGCTTTTTGTGGTGGGCAATTGTTATCAATATATTATTTAGTAAAGCCAATTGGCTTATTTAGCTTACCAACATCAAACATTAAACACAATTATTTATACCCTTACGGGGATGCCAAACAAGCATTTAGATTAATACCTTTAAATAAGTTAACCGAAGATGATGTTACTTTTGAAGTTGATAAACATGTGGTTAGCTTGTTAAAAACTAACCAAAAGAATACTATTATTTAAACGCAAAGTTTATTCGGCCATATTATGATAAACTGCTTGCACATCATCATCTTCCTCTAATTTATCTAACAATTTTTCTATTGCCAATGCTTGCTCTTCATTAACATCGGTATGGGTTAAGGCAACACGCTCTAATTTAGCTTGTTTTAATACAATTCCTTTTTCTTCTAAGGTTTTTTGCATCTTACCAAAATCTTCGAAACTCGAGTGTACCACCGCTTCATCAACACCCTCTTCGTTGGCTTCAACAAAAATTTCTTCTAAACCAGCATCAATTAACTCAAATTCTAATTCTTCTAAATCCAAATCCCCAGGGTAAAACCTAAAACTTGCCACACGTTTAAATATAAAATCTAACGACCCTGTTTTACCCAAAGTACCGTTAGTTTTATTAAAATAGCTACGCACATTTGCTACCGTACGGTTTATGTTATCTGTAGCGGTTTCTATTAAAACAGCCACTCCATTTGGGCCATAACCTTCGTAAACAATTTCCTCGTAGTTGGCCATGCTTTTGTCGGTAGCCCGTTTAATAGCCGCATCAATACGTTCTTTGGGCATATTTACGGCTTTACCGTTTTGTATAGCAGTACGTAATCGAGAGTTTGTATCGGGGTTTGCGCCACTCTCTTTCACAGCCATTACAATATCTTTACCTATACGGGTAAATTGTACAGCCATTTTAGCCCAACGCTTAAACTTTCTCTCTTTACGAAACTCGTATGCTCTGCCCATTATTTTTAATTTTTAATTTTTTCAAAACTAAGTAAATTGGATAAACCAAAAAATAATTTATACAGGTTTTTTAAGGTACTTTTTGGGTGTTAACAAAAGTTTTGTGTTAGTACCAATTAAGTATTATTTGCAATAGCACTAATCTCTGTCTCTACTAAATTTACTAAACTTTAAAGTATTATCTTCTAAATCATGTTGTTCTCGCCTGTTTTTTACAATGCGTATGGCTGTAAACAAGGCCTCACGAAATGACGACTCGGAAGCTAGGTTTTTGCCCGCAATATCAAAACCTGTACCATGGTCGGGCGATGTACGTACAACGTTTAAACCAGCGGTAAAGTTTACTCCTTGGTTAAAAGCTAGGGCTTTAAAAGGTACTAAGCCTTGGTCGTGGTACATGGCTAAAACGGCATCAAATTTTAAATAAGATTTGTTGCCAAAAAAGCCATCGGCCGGGTAGGGGCCAAAGGCCAAAATGCTATCTTTATTTGCCGCCTCTATAGCAGGTATAATTATTTCGGCTTCTTCCGAGCCTAATAAACCATCATCACCAGCGTGTGGGTTAAGCCCTAAAACTGCAATGCGTGGTTTTTCAATCCAAAAATCGTTAAGTAAGCTGGTATTCATCAACTTAAGTTTCGATAGTATTTTTTCGATGCTTATTTTTTCGGCAATTTCTTTTACGGGAATATGGCCCGTAACCACACCTACTTTTACATCAT
>JAYULE010000033.1:0-19351 GCA_043763845.1 Sphingobacteriales bacterium | reverse complement strand
GAGGCCACAAAACCATATTGAGGTATAAAAACAACATTTAAAACAACGGTTAAAATTGCCCCAATGCCCGAAATATATAGCCCGTATTTGGTTTGATCGGAAAGTTTATACCAAACAGATAAATTCATATAAATACCTAAGCTAACGTAGCCAAATAGCAAAACCGGCACAATGCTTAGTCCGCTCCAATACAATTCTCGTTGTACGGCATCTTGGGCTTTTATAAAGTTTTTTAACAGTTCTACATTGGCAACCAAACCCACAAAAATTAGGCAAACAGCTATTATAAAATAATCCATAATTAAGGCGTAGGTAGCCCCCGAGTTTTTTTCTTTGGCGTGGTTAAAAAAGAAAGGCTCGGCACCTAGCCTAAAAGCTTGAATAAATATGCTCAGAAAAATTGCCAACTTGCAACAAGCCCCATAAATACCTGCTTGAATGTGGCTTACGCTTGATGGCAGCAAGTGGGTAAGAAAAATTTTGTCGCTATTTTCATTAATAATAAATGATAAGTTGGCTACCAAAACCGGCCAACTGTAGTTAAACATGTTTACTAACAACGTTTTATTATAGCTAAATTTTAACAACATTAATTGGGGAAGAAGTAAGAAAAGGGTTAAAATACTTGCTAATAAATTGGCTATAAAAACATATCCAATCCAATTTGGGCGATACCAGCTTTTTAAAAAATTGGCCAGCCAAAAATTGTGATTTATTATAAACGGAATGCCAAAAATAAACAACAAATTTAAAGCTATAAAAACCAAAATGTTAATGGTTTTTAGCAACGAATATTGTGCGGGTTTACCATCGGCCCGTAGCTTGGCAAAAGGTACAATGCTTAAGGCATCGGTAATTAAAATAAAAATAAACAGTTTTATAAAGGTTTCGTAATCACTTAAACTGGTACTACGGCCCTGTTGTAACCAAACTGCAAAGGGTTTTAAAAACGTTAAACTCAACACCAAAAACACCAAACTTGTAACCGCAATTACCATAAACGTATTGCTGTAAATGGTTTCCTTTTTGTATTCGTTTTTATTTAAGTATCTAAAAAAAGTGGTTTCCATACCAAACGATAGCAGGGTATTTATTATAGATGCAAAACTGTACATTTCGGTAAAAATACCATACACACTGGCAGGGTAAACCCTTACGTATATGGGTGTTAAAAAAAAATTTAGCACTCGCGATGCTACTGTACTTATACCATAAATAGCTGTTTGGCCAGCAAATTTTTTTATAACACTCACAAATTTTGTTTTTTTAGGATGTTAAAATTTTGATGGTTTTTAACCTGAATAGCCTCAACCTGTATATTTTCTACCAAAGCTTCATCGGGCCCTAATTTGCACCAATTTAAAAACTCTTGCATAAATATGGGTTGTGCTTCGGCTTCAATATAAACGCTACCATCGGGTAAATTTTTTACAAAACCTTTAACGCCCAGCTGGTCGGCAACGGCTTTGGTGCTAATTCTAAAACCTACGCCTTGTACCCGGCCAGTTAAGGTTATTTTGTTTGCTATCATTTTGTTAAATCAATTTTACCACTTTAGATAGTGGGGTTATGTTACCATTTTTAAAGTTGGTAATTAAGTTTAAACCGGGAGTTTTGCCTACGGTTATGCTGCCTATATCGGCATCGAAACCAAAAAACTGTGCCCCATTTAATGTTGCCCATTTTAATACTTGTGCAAAAGTAAGGTTTGTAAAATGGTTTAGCAAGGTGCGCATTTCGGTAAGCATACATAGCGTTTGGTTCGATGCTAAACTATCGGTGCCTATGGTAAATCTAAAATTATTATCCAAAAATTGTGGTATTTGGGGCAATTGGTTTTCTATATAAAGGTTGGCATTGGGGCAAAAACACCAATAAATTTCATTGGTAATTTGTTGGGTTAGTGCAATATCGGCAGGATTGGTAAAAGTATTATGTACCAATAATTTTTTTTGGTGGGATGATAAAAGCGGCAAAACCGCTGCAAAAGAAGTTTTATTTTGAGCTTCAAAATCATCAATATTAATTCCTAAAAACTGGCAAAGCTCTATAAAACCGCCGGTTTTATTTTGGTATAACCAATTTTCTTGCTCGCTTTCTTGGTTGTGTATAGTAATTAAATTTGGGTTGGTTTGGCAATACTCATTTAAAAGGTTAAACAATTCTTTAGAAACCGTATAAGGTGCATGTGGCACAATTGATTTAGGCCCCGAAAATTGAGTTTTTAACGCTAAAGCATTTTCGAAAATTTGTGGTGCTTTGCTGCCATCAAACCCTAGCATTTCTACAAAAGTGTGGTATTTTATGCGGCTTTGAATTTTAATATTGGCGGTTAGGTTGGAATTGCAAATATCGCCGACGGCAACAATACCGTTTTGGTACATTAAGGCATCGGCGATTTGGGCGGTTTTTAATTGCGTTTTTTCATCAATGTTTCTAAGTGCAATAACGTTTTTTATAAACGAAATCAAACCTTGGTTTTGAGCTATTTTTTGGTAAAGATGCGATAACTCTAAATGGCAATGTGCGTTTACAAAACCGGGCACAATTGCGCCATGGTAATGTTTTACAGCTGAGTTTAAGCTTTCGTTGTTTGCCGATACCGAAAGTATTTTACCGGCATCGTCGGTTATTACCGTTCCGTTTTTTATAGGTTCGGCATCCTGGGTATACACATAATCTGCAGTAAATTCTTTCATTTAGGTATTTGTAAACAATCCGCATAAAGCGAAAAAACAATGATTTTGGTATTGCCGAAAATTAATGAATGTATTTGAGATTTTGAAAGATAATTTTAATTGTATGATTTTGAGCTTAGAGTGTATAATTGTAAATTCGGTATTAAACGAGTCTAAAATTAAATACTAGGCTATTTAGGCAATATTCTTCAAGCGCTAATACTACCAATGTAGATGTTAGTAGATTTGCATCTACTCGGGTTTATAAATTTCCCAAAATTCTTTTGGGGTAACTATTTTAGTTTGTTTATAAATCAAAAAAGTAAAGTCTGTTGTATTTCCAGTTATTACAAAATCTGCATTACATTCATCGGCTAATTCTAAAATCATATTATCGTCTTTGTCTGAAATAAGGTCGATTTTTATAGTTGGATGGAATTTTGTAGATTTTGCTTCTATAACAGCAAGTAAGTATTCTGCTTTCATAGAAAAGTCCTGAAATTTTGAAAATTTTGGTCTTGCTAAAACTTCATAATATTCAGTTAGCAACTCTACGGAAATATAAATTTGAAACTTGTCTTACAGAAAAAAGTCATTGATAATTAAATAAGGGTAATTTCTTTGAATTAAAGAGGAAACAATAACGTTAGTGTCTATCACCATTTTTTGCATTCTGTCTTATAGCTTTAACTTCATCAGTAATTTCATCCATTGTCATTTTAGAAAGACCGTATTTACTAGCAAGTTCAATACACTTATTTAAGTTTTGTTTGGACAGTTCTTTACTAACAATTTCAAGGAAGTCTGTAAAACTCAATTTGACATTCTTAATACCAAATTTATTGTATTCAAGGTCTGAAATAGAAACATTTAAAGTTCTCATGATTTCTAAATTTTATTTATTCAAATATAATTGTTTCCTCTAACAGTTTGGAATTTGGGGGTGGACAATTTGTATTTTAGTGTAACGGTTGGGGCTTGGTGAAAGTGGCGGATTTCGGAATTGCATATTTTCTGCAAAAATAGAAATTACTTGCGAAAGATAAACGACCTGCTTCCACAATTTTCGCAATAGCGCAAAACGGCTGTTACCTGCTGGTTTTTATTATTTCTACGAGTTCATTTTGTTCTAATTTTTTATTTGGTCCATAAATTTTTTCATTGTCTTTTTCAGTCCATTTTTCAATTTGAATACCATTGGCTGTAAATCTAACTTTAAGCTGTAAATTATTATTTTTAATTTCTAGAAAACCACCTTTAATGTTTCTATGATATTCGCTTTTTATATTCTGCTTTTTTAGTTTATTTTGTAAATTTTCTAAAAAGATTTGTCTCTTTGAACGTATTTCTCTATTCTCAACAGTTTGTTTGAAGTCGACGAAATAACTATATTCATAACTTGCTTCAAAACTCAAGTCTTTTTCAGCAATTTTTTCTTTTACACGATTTAAAAAATGACGAAGAATTATTTGCTTAAATTCATTTTTGTTTTCAAAATAAGCTTTTGCTTTATCAACAGCCTCTTTTTCAGTTGGAGTTAAAATAAAATAATATTTTTTTTTAGTCGTAAAATTCTTTTCAATATAATCTTCGTAGTCATCTAGTGGATTGTTTAGTTTATGATTTATTTTAAATTCAATAGCTATTACAAACGTGTTAGTTTCTATCAGTAAATCAATTCGGTTGTTATTTTTTGTAGGTTGTTCTACAACAACTCTTACATTTTTTTTATCATAATCAGGTACAAAATCTATTTTAATATTATTTTTGTCCAATCCTATATTTGTATATTTTGTTTCGAGTAAAGCGTCAAGAAAAAGTGTTTCTAAATTATGTTTTTCCTTTGGTTTAAAAAAAAATGAAAGTACGTTAGCAAATGGAACCTCTCGATTATTTACTTTCAGTATTTCCATTAAAGTTTTTCTTGGCTCTTTAAAAATTATATTTTCGTCTGTATTTTCCATTTTGTTATTAACTTTTCAGCAGAATTTTGAGGTAAATTTGCTGTTAGCTGTGGTTATATTATTTTTTTTATACTCTTTTCAAATAGTCCATTGTTTATTTTAACTTCCTTTAAATTTATTTTAGGACATCTTTTCTTAATAAAGTTGTCGCAAAAATAGTTGTGATATTTAGCAATCCAAGAATATTTTTCAAATAGTTTAAAATTATTTTCATGCAATTTTAAATTTTCTAAAACAGGTTGTTTGTGTTTTTGTAATTCTTCTATAATTACTTTGTCTGGATAGTTATGGTCATAAAACAATATGAATAGATAGTTAATAAAATGATAACCGTCAATGTCAATTAAATATTGTTTGCTTTGTGGGGAGCTTTGGTGTTGAGCATAATAATTAATATGTTTATTAACAATTTCAACTACTTCTTTTGATAGTAAGATTCTAGGATTAATAGCTTTTTCAGATTCAAGTTTATAAGCTTCAATAAGTGCAGGCCCTAAAACTATATTTTCATCCATATATAATTCACTTATGCTAATTGCACCTCGAATAAATATATTTTCTTTTGCAAAAGTGAATTGAATATGCGAAAGAACTTCAAATATATTTCCCAGTTCAGATTCGCCAAATTGGTCAAACCAAGGGTGCCCAAACACAAAATTATCTGTAAAAATTTTTAATTCGAAACTTTTGAATCCTTGTTTTCCAGATAGGTCATGCGTGTTTTCAATATATTGTAATTCCTTTTGAAGTGTATTTAAGTATAATGAAAAGAATTTTAAGTCATTTTTCATTATTTTTTCACTAAAACCCAAAATGTCTATATATGCACAAAAACTTTTTTTGAATAGTAATTTTCCATTTTTGCCTTTGTAAAGTTCTTTCATCTTTTTAATAGGTTCTGTCGTTATAATTACAGCTAACTCTCAAATATATGCAAGTTTCCAGCATCCCAAAATACCAACCCAAGTAAACATTTCCTCAAAATGAATACTTTAGCATTAATTGTTTATTTTGCACATTGCGTATATTAAATATCTATAGAAAGTATTTTGCTTTGCGCATCTAAATTCAACACTTAAAAGTGGGTTTTATAAATAAAAATCCATCAATATTCTTATCCCAATTTACCATCCGCATAAAATCCGCAAAAAGCGAAAAATAATTTTACCCACCACACAAATTGTAAAAATTTAACAAATAAATATTGTTATCAAATTTATTGTACAATCCCATAAATCAATTTTATATTCAACTTAATTTTCCCATAAAAAATTGTACTATTACATTCTACTTTACATCGCTAAACTTTAAAAACAAACCGCAAAACCCTATGGCTCGTTTAAACCTTTTAGAAGAAACCCGTTTCGAAAAATTACCTGTGACCGTTTACCCAAACCCCAACCTAGCGTCAATAAATGTGGCAAACCGTATTGCGGCACTTATTAAAAGTAAACAGCAAAAAGGCGAAAAAGCCATTTTAGGTTTGGCAACTGGCGCAACTCCTGTAAAAGTTTATGCCGAATTGGTGCGCCAACATAAAGAAGAGGGTTTAAGTTTTTACAATGTGGTAACTTTTAATTTAGATGAGTATTTCCCGATGAAAGCCACAGCTAAACAAAGCTACGTTACTTTTATGTACGAGAATTTGTTTAACCATATTAATGTGCCCGAAAAACAAATATTTATACCCGATGGCACTTTAAAGCAAGATAAAGTAGCTGCTTTTTGTTTAGATTATGAACAAAAAATTACAGATTTTGGTGGTTTAGATTTACAAATTTTAGGCATTGGCCGTACCGGGCATATTGGTTTTAACGAACCCGGGTCGGCACCAAACTCGGGTACACGTTTGGTAACTTTAGATGATTTAACCCGTAGCGATGCTTCTCGAGAATTTGGCGGAAAAGCCAATGTGCCCACTAAAGCAATAACCATGGGTATTGGCACTATTTTTAAAGCCCGCGAAATTATTTTAATGGCTTGGAGCCAGAAAAAAGCTGCCATTATTAAAAAAGCAGTCGAGGGCGAAATTTCGGGAGAAGTGCCCGCAACATACTTGCAACTATCAGATAATGTTGAGTTTGTTTTAGATGAAGATGCAGCATCGGACCTTACCCGTTTTGATACACCTTGGCTAGTAAAAGATTGTGTTTGGACAAACCAACTAAAAAAGAAGGCCGTTATTTGGCTAGCTCAAACGGTACATAAACCCATTTTAAAACTTACCGAAGAGCATTACAATAACCACGGTATGGCACAATTAGCGGTAGAGCAAGGACCAACTAACAAAATAAACATTGATATTTTTAACCAAATACAACATACCATTACCGGTTGGCCGGGAGGAAAACCTAACGCCGACGATAGCCAACGCCCCGAAAGAGCAAACCCTGCACATAAAAAATCGCTTATATTTTCGCCCCATCCAGATGATGATGTAATATCCATGGGTGGTACTTTTATTAGGTTGGTTGATCAAAATCATGAAGTACACGTGGCTTACCAAACATCGGGCAATACAGCCGTTTGGGACGATGACGTGTTGCGTTACACCGAGTTTGCTATTGATTTTAACAAAAGTATTGGCGAAGATATTACCAAACTTACGGCCACATACAACGATATGCGCCTTTTTATATCTCAAAAACAACCTAACGAAATTGATAAACCTGAAGTGCGAAACTTAAAAGGATTTATCAGAAAAACTGAAGCCATTTCGGGTGCAAGGTATGCGGGCTTGCCCGATGAGCAAATACATTTTATGGAACTCCCTTTTTACGAAACCGGAAAATCGAAAAAAAATACCGTAAGCGATTTAGATGTAAAGTTAACCGTAAATTTATTGCAACAAATAAAACCCCAACAAATTTTTGCCGCAGGCGATTTTGCCGACCCTCATGGTACGCACATTGTTTGTTTTAACATTATAATTGCCGCCTTACAACAAATAAAGCAAACCGAAACTTGGGTAAACGATTGTTGGTTGTGGATGTACCGTGGGGCTTGGTTAGAATTTCCGATACACGAAATTGAGATGGCAGTGCCGCTTTCGCCCGAGGAGGTTATTAAAAAACGAAACGCCATTTTTAAACACCAATCACAAAAAGACCGCCCCGTTTTTCCGGGTGATGATGCCCGAGAATTTTGGGTAAGAGCAGAAGACCGCAACAGAGAAACAGCACAAATTTACGATAAACTCGGCCTAGCCGAATACGAAGCTATAGAGGCTTTTGCAAGGTATAAATTTTAAGGAAAGTTTAAATTTAATTAATTACCCAAGTTTGGTAATTAAATTCTCATCATGTAATTTCCAGTTAATCAGTCTTATAAATTATTTTAGAGCGTTAACGATTGCAGCGGCCTGCCTGCCGGTAGGCAGGCATCCTTTTTTTATCCCCCTAACCCCCAAAGGGAGAACAGGGTAAAATCCCCCATTTTGGGGGTTTGGGGGAAAAAGATTTAGCGTAATGCGTGTTAAAACGCCCAAATCATGCTCAGAACTATAATTAACAATGTTTTATAAACCGAACTCAGGTTACCATAAATACAAATATTAAAAATTGCAAGCCTACCACTCGAAACCCGGTATTTCAAAATAAAATATACTCCAATAAATGTCAGTACGTTCCATATACAATTTATAAGGGCCGTCAAATAAAATAAATTCCCCATTTTCTAGCATTGCATTATATTTTAAAAATCCTTGGGCATGCCCAACACCATTACCATTTGGTAGCAAATCAAATTTTATTTCCTCAATAGTAAAATCGTGGTTTTCAAAACCTTTAAATGCTTCAAAAAATAAATTTAGTTTGGCAAATAATGCTTCACTATCTAAGCTTTCTGCATCAGGTTTTATAAAAATATCGGAAAGTTCATCACTATGTTCATTAAAATCTTGTGCAAACCAATTGGTTAAAAATTTATGCGTGTTGTTCTCAATATCGGCTTTATTATTAGGATGAAACTCTTCGTAAATAAAAACTCGAGTACCAAAAAATAAATCTTCTTTTTCAATTTCTTTTAAAAAAAGCTCCTCGGTAATAAAGGTATATATTTCCTTATCGGGATACGGGCCATCACAAATATCTAATCGAATATCGTTTAAATCCAATATTTCTATAATTTTTTCTAAAGCACTTTCAATTTCTTTTTCGTTGAGATTACTTACTGGAGTAAAATCTGGTTTTCCAATTTTTTCGAACACAGTTACATATTCAACGTTTTTATAGTTTTCTTCAAAAGATATTAAGCTTTTTAAAAACTGATTTTCTATTTCTAAAGGCAATTCGGCATCGCCTCCCATCATAAAATTGTCTCCAAATTGAGCTTTTAATTTCAGTTTTAAAAACTCGTTTTCTATACTTGCGTTTTCTTTTGGGTCGTCCGAAAACTTTTCTTCTTCATCCATATTTATAATTTAAAATTGAAAGTAGCAATTTATTTTTAGATACTCATTTAAAAAAAAATATTGCTTGTTGTTTTTAATAATCTAAATTGCAATTATGAAACTTCGAACTTTAGTTTTTTTTAATTCATTAGCTGTGGGGCTATCAGTAGCAGGAGTTAATTTCTACTTTCAACACAAATGGAACTATTTTTGGATCGCCTTAATTATTTCTTTTTTAGTAAGTTATGCTGTATTTTACTTTTTAATTGAGAAATATGTTTACTCTAAAATAAAAATTATTTATAAGCTAATTCACAGTTTAAAATTAGGGAAAGATTTAAAAGACGCATTAGGCGAATATGTATCGGCCGACCCAATAAACGACGTTGAGCAAGAGGTAAAAGATTGGGCTAGAGATAAAAAATCGGAAATAGACGAGCTTCGAAAACAAGAACAGTTTAGGCGAGAGTTTTTATCAAACATATCTCACGAATTTAAAACCCCACTTTTTGCCATCGAGGGCTATGTTGAAGCGTTAAAAGATGGTGCAATTGATGAACCCGAGCTGGCAAAAAACTTTCTCGAAAAATTATCCAGAAATGTAGATAGGTTAAGCTATTTGATAAAAGATTTAAATGAGATTTCTAAATTAGAAAGCGGTGAAATACCTATCGAATTTCAAAAATTTGAACTCGTAACGCTTATTAAAGAAGTTATGGAGTCGTTAGAACTTAAAGCAAAAAAGTATCAAATAAGTATGCTTTTAAAAGAGAAATACGACCAACATACGGTTGTAAACGCCGACCGTGAAAAAATACGACAGGTTTTGGTAAATCTTATAGATAACTCGTTTAAATATGGTAAAGAAGGCGGTACAACCGCCATAACCATGTTTAAACTTCACGACCAAATTTTAGTAGAAATAACCGACAATGGTATTGGAATAGAAGAAAAATGTTTACCACGCCTTTTTGAGCGTTTTTACCGAACAGATACCAGCCGAAACCGAAAAATTGGTGGTTCGGGTTTGGGCTTAGCTATTGTAAAACACATAGTAGAAGCGCACCAACAAACTATAAATGTACGCAGTACCGAAGGCTTAGGTTCTACATTTGGTTTTACTTTGCAAAAAGTACCCGAACCGTTATTAAGTTTACCTATTTTGAGTTCTTAATATGAGCACAAAACCTTAACATTATATTAACATAGAGTGTGTAGTTTTGAAGAAACACAAAAAGCTTATCTCAAAACAATGAACAATCTGTTTTCTTACTTCACTCCTAAAGACAAAAAATTCTTCCCTTTATTCGAAAAATCTGGAGCAAATTTGGTTGTTATGTCTCATTCGTTGGTTGAGTTAGTAAACTCGGACCCCATAGACGTTGATAAAAGAGAGGCTATATATAAAAAAATAGCTGATTTAGAGCATATTGGAGACGATATTACACATCAAATTTATATAGAATTAGGTAAAAACTTTATAACTCCGTTTGATAGGGAAGACATCCACGCATTAGGCTCGGCTTTAGATGAAGTAGCCGATTATATACACGGTTCGGCATCGCGTATGAATTTGTATAACGTTATTGAAATGACCGAGCCAATTAAAAAATTGGCTGGTTTTATTTTACAAGCCACTACCGAAATTGCAAAAGCAGTTATCGAATTAAAAAATTATAAAAATATACGTGTAATTGCCGATGCCTGTATAAGAATTAACAACATAGAAAACCAAGCCGATTATATTTTTGATAAAGCTGTAGGCGAGTTATTTACCTACGAACAGGATGCCAAAACCATTATTAAATACAAAGAAGTATTATCGGCAATGGAAACCGCAACCGATATGTGCGAAGATGTGGCTAATGTATTAGAATCTATACTTATTAAAAACGCGTAAAAATTTAAAATAAGCTCCCATTAATGGTTACCACACTCTTAGTTATTGTAATAATTCTGGCCATCGGGTTCGATTTTATAAACGGATTTCATGATGCCGCAAACTCAATAGCCACCATCGTATCAACCAAAGTATTGTCGCCAACCATGGCGGTAATTTGGGCTGCTGTATTTAATTTTGCGGCCTATTTCTATTTTACCGATCATAAAGTAGCTGATACTATTGCAAAAATTGTTTGGCCTCAATATGTTAACCTCGAAGTTGTATTGTCTGGTTTATTGGCAGCCATTTTATGGAATTTGTTAACCTGGTATTACGGCATTCCATCAAGTTCATCGCACACTTTAGTAGGCGGTTTTGCAGGCGCAGGTATGGCACATGCATTAATATTGGGCGATGGTTTAATGCAAGCTGTAAATTTTAATCCAATAATTAAGGTGGTATCTTTTATTGTTTTAGCACCTATAATTGGTATGGTAATTTCAATTATTATTACCCTAATAATTATAAATATAGCTAAAAATGCAAGGCCAGCAGTGGCCGAAACCTGGTTTAAAAGATTACAGCTGGTTTCATCTGCTGCATTAAGTTTTACACACGGTGGTAACGATGCGCAAAAAGTAATGGGTATTATTTATGCTGCAATGATAACTGCAAAAGTGTTAAGTCCTGGCGATGATATGCCAGAATGGGTACCCCTATCTTGCTACGCCGCAATAGCAATTGGTACCATGAGTGGGGGTTGGCGTATTGTTAAAACAATGGGTACAAAAATAACCAAAGTAACGCCATTAGAGGGAGTTGGTGCCGAAACCGCAGGCGCAATAACCTTGGGTATAACCGAGCATTTTGGTATACCCGTATCAACCACGCATACATTAACCGGTGCAATAATTGGGGTTGGGGTGTTAAAAAGAGTTTCGGCAGTACGCTGGGGTGTAACTATAAGCTTATTATGGGCTTGGGTTTTAACTATACCTGTTTCGGCTACTTTGGCAGGTTTGGTATTTGCCATTGTGCATTACGTTTTTTAAAACACAAAAATTTCGTATTTTTTTATTAGAAGCAACCTAATTGGGTAGCCTAAAACCAAATTGGTTCCAGCTATCGGCTATACCTTTTTTTAATGCCCCAAAATCCCCCAAAAGGGAAATTTTTAGGGCATTAAAAAAAGGGTGCCGCCTCTATCTGGGCTAAAAACAAAGAATTGTGCATTTGGTGGCCAATTCTTGTAAAGCGTATAAATAAACATACTTACAAAAAGTATCAATCAATTTATTCGGAAACTTTAATAGGCTTTAACAACGAAAAATCATCGTAATAAAGGTTAGTTTTAAACCTATTATGTGCAATTTTAATATAATTTAAAAACTCGTATTTACTTGCCGTTAGTGCAAAGTAATAACTTGGGCGGTAGGTAATTAAAAACCTTAGTAGTTTTTCGCCAGTTAAACCCGTTTGTTGGGTTACAATTTGGGCGTTAAAATGTTGGTCTATCACTTGGTTTTGGTAATCGCGTTCCATTATTTCTTGTAGTTTACGGGCATTTATACCTTGGCGGCTAAAACTACTCCAAATGGCATCAATACTTAAACCAGCACCCGTTGGCCCTACCAAAAAAACATCGCTATTGTTACCTAAACGGTACATTGTATAAAAATCTTTTCTTGTTTTCTCGTATTTAGCCTTCGCCGATAGTACCGTATCTTTTACCGTAACTTGTTGAAGCGGTATGGCCAAACGTTTTAAAAAAATAACTATTGACGTTTGGTTGGCAATTAAAACAGTATCGGTTTTGTATCCTGCCAAAGCGGCAATTAAAATATCTCCCTTTTTGGCATTTATACTAAACTCGGCTTTGGTATTGTTGTAAACGGCTTGTTGTATCCTGGGGTTATAAATGTTTACTCGGTTTAGCCTTACTTTAGTGTATTTATCAAACACAATTCCCTCCATTGTTTTTTCTTGCGCATTTAATTTTGCACAAAACAAGATAGTTACAATGGCAATTAAGTTTACAGGTTTCAAATACTATTTTTTTACAATTAAAATTTGGCCTAGTTTAATGGCGTTATTGGGCAGGTTGTTTAAGGCTATTAAATCATCAACGCTAAGGGCAAAACGTTTAGATAGGTTATAAAGTGTATCGCCTTTTTGTACCATATATTGGTTGGGCTCTAACAAAACATTGGTTTGTAAAGGTGGGGTATTTACTGGGCTACTTACAGGTGCAAAAACTGGTAAATTTGTTTGGCTTGGGCTATCAAAAGCTTGTAAATTATATTTTTCTATATAGCTAATTAGCAACTGTGGGTATTGTGGGTTGGTAGCGTAACCGCATTGTTTAAGCCCTAAAGCCCAGCCTTTATAATCGGTTTTTTCTAAAGTAAATAATTGGGCGTAACGTGGGCGTTTTAAAAACACCGAATGGTCTATAAACGATTGTTCGGCATTATTGTAAGCTCTAAAACACTCGTTTGCTTTATCATCGTCTTTATAATAGGTATTACCAGCCCAGTTGGCGTTGCATTTTACGCCAAAGTGATTGTTTGCATTAATTGCTAAATTGCTGTTACCACTCCCCGATTCTAAAATACCTTGTGCCAAAGTTATACTTGCTGGAATGCCATATTGGTTCATTTCGCGTATGGCAATGGCTTTATATTGGTTTATATAATCTAAAGTGCTGGTTTTTGGTCCAGCTGGTGTGGGGTGTACAGGGTTGTTTCTTTGCGAATTTGCTGGTTGGTTACCCTCAATGTTTTTTTTGTGGTAAACATATTTTTTGCTTGCGCAAGAAGTTAGGCAGGCGGTTAAAAGCAGTAAAAAGCAAATTTTTTTTATCATCATATTTTATTTTTTTCTGATAATGAATACCCCATCTCGTACAGGCAAAATTAACTTTTCTACCCTTTTATCTGCATTAATTAAATCATTAAAGTTGCTTATGTTTTTGGTATCCGTATCGGTGTTTTGTGCAACAACTTTACCATTCCAAAGTACGTTGTCAACAATTATAATTCCGCCGGAGCGCACTTTGTCAAAAACCATTTGGTAATAAGTATAATTGTTTTTTTTATCGGCATCAATAAATACCAAATCAAATGTTTGGTTTATTTGGGTTAATAATTGGGTTGCATTACCTATTCTATAATCTATTTTATGGGCAAAACCGCTCATATTAAAATAGTTGCGTACGCAGTCTTCTAATTCTTCGTTAATATCTAAGGTTATAATTTTGCCGTCGGGCGGTAAACCTTCGGCAAAGCAAAGTGTGGCATAGCCAGTAAAAGTGCCTATTTCTAATACATTTTTTGGTGCAATAATTTTGCTTAACATACTAAATAACCTGCCTTGGTAATGCCCCGAAACCATTTTGGGCATTAACACCATAAGGTTAGTTTCGCGGTTTATTTGTTGCAATAAAGCAGGTTCGGGCTCGCAAAAGGCATCCAAGTAATTTATTAAATCATGGTTTTCTAAATTCATTGGCAGTAAATATAAAAAATCTTTAAATTACAAATGTAAAACACCTACTTTTCCACATACCTTTTAACACAAAATAACATACAATATGACCATTAAAGAAATACAAAAAACCGTAGATAACTGGATTAATACAACGGGAATTCGCTATTTTAATCCACTAACCAATACGGCAATTTTAATGGAAGAAGTTGGCGAAGTTGCCCGTATTATGGCTAGGCAATACGGCGAACAATCGTTCAAAAAAACAGATGAAGCTGTAAACCTTGCCGATGAAATGGCCGATGTGCTTTTTGTTTTGGTATGTTTAGCAAACCAAACAGGTATAGATTTAACACAAGCTTTTGAAGATAACTTGGCAAAAAAAACTATTAGAGATGCAGATAGGCATAAAAATAACGAGAAGTTGAGGTAGGGTTTGATTTTTTGTTTCTTATTTGTGTTCTACTATTTGGGTGCTGCTAATTTCTACTAAATTACTTTGCTCTAATAGGTCAATAATCAAATTAAGGTTTTTTGAAAACAAATTTATAAGTAGTGTATTTGTAATATTTCCAGTGCGTACAAGAATTAATTTTTGTGGTTGTGAAATAATAAGAAATGACGCCAAAAAATCAATATCCTTTGTTATCACAATTCTGTTTTCGAGGGTTGCAAAATCCACAATTTCCTTATCGTGAGTTTCGTTTTTGGCAGGTAAGTCTAAAGTGTGAATTGCATCAAACCCTTTATATTTTAAAAACTCAGACAATGTTTTAGGCAACTGGGCATCTACAATAAATTTCACGAAGCTATACTATGAATACTTTTTATATGCACTAATTTTGAAGCATAGTTTAAACAAGCTAAAAAATCTTCTCGTTCTAAATCTGGATAATCTAATAACAATTCCTCAATAGTCATTCCCGATGCCATCAACTCTAACATATTCTCAACTGGGTAACGCAACCCACGTATAGTTGGTTTTCCATGGCAAATTTGGGGGTTCGTGGTTATTCTATTTAAAATACTTTCCATAACTTTTTATTTTTATTTTAAATATAGCAGTTAAATTGCGATTAAAAAAATTCCACAAAATCTTGCATTGCTTTACCAGGGTTTTGTGTTTTCATAAAATTTTCGCCAATTAAAAAGCCGTTAAAGCCTACTTGTTTTAATAAATTAATGGTCTCAATATCGCTAATTGCACTTTCCGATATTTTTAAAAACTCTTTAGGTATAAGTGGGGCAAGTTGTAAACTTGTATTTATAGTAACCGAAAAATCTTTAAGGTTGCGGTTATTTACACCTATTACATCTAAATGTGAGCTAAAACTACGTTCCAACTCTTCTCGATCGTGTACTTCTAACAGGGTACTTAAGCCTAAACTTTTAGCCAACTCTGCAAATTGGTTAATTTGTTGGGGTGTTAAAATTGCAGCAATTAATAAAATAATATCGGCACCTAGTGCTTTTGCTTCTATAATTTGGTATTCGTCAATTATAAACTCTTTACGCAAAATCGGAATATTGTTAACCGCTCTCGCAGCTAAAACATCATCGGGGTGACCCATAAAAAAATCAATATCGGTTAAAACCGATAATGCCGATGCGCCCGCTTTTGCATAACCTATGGTAACTTCTTCTACTGATGAAAAATCGTTGATTATCCCTTTAGAGGGTGATTTACGTTTATACTCGGCAATAATTGCTGTTTTAGTAGGGTCTAGCAAAAAAGTTTTTAAGTCATAAGTTTCTCTGCTAAAATAGGTTTGTTTTTCAAGTTCCTCAATGCTTATTTTTCCTTTAGCTTCTGCTACTTCTTGTGTTTTTCGGGCAACTATTTTATCTAATATATTCACTTGTGGTTTTCCTTTAGAAGCTTTATTGTGTTTTCACAAATGTAAAAATAATTTATATAGCACATTATTAGAATCGCAGATTTTGGGGATTATAAGATTACACAGATTTTAATCCGTGTTAATCTATAAATCATTTTAAAATTTGCGATTCAGAAACATTTAACATTTACACACATTGTTAGAATCGCAGATGAAGCAGATTATGTTATTTCACAGATTTTAATCCGCGTTAATCTATAAATCATTTTAAAATCTGCGATTCTTACAAAATATCAGAATCGCAGATGAAGCAGATTATGTGATTTCACAGATTTTAATCTGAGTTAATCTATAAATCATTTTAAAATCTGTGATTCTTACAAAATATCAGAATCGCTGATGATGCGGATTATAATATTAAACAGATTTTATTCTGGAAAATCCTTAAACAGTTATACTTTAGCGGTTAAGATAGAGGAGTAAACATAATGAACGAATTAAAACACAAAGAAATAACAGAAAAAATAATTGGCGCTTCATTTGAAGTGCATAAATTTTTAGGCAATGGCTTTCAAGAGGTAATTTACCAAAGGGCTTTAGCTTGGGAAATGAGACAGAAAAATTTAAACTTCCAACGTGAAATTGAGCAACAAATTTTTTATAAAGAGCTTATTGCACCAATTGGTACACGTAGGGCTGATTTTGTAGTTGAAAACAAAGTTTTGGTTGAACTAAAAGCGGTTAAAGAATTAGATGATGTGCATTTAGCGCAAACATTAAATTATTTGAAAGCCTACAAATTAGAAATAGGTTTGCTTATTAACTTTGGTGGCAAAAGCCTTGTTTTTAAGCGGTTAATATTGACTCAACAATAATCACTGTCAGCATCGCTGATTATGCGGATTGTTGGATTAACACAGATTTTAATCCGTGTTTATCTATAAATCAGTCAAATCTGTGATTCGAACGAAATAACACACAATATTATAAACACGGATTATGCGGATTGTTGGATTAACACTGATTTTATTCCGTGTTAATCCCTAAATCTGTAAAATCAGTGATTCAAACAAAATAGTTAAAAAAATATTTTTTTAGTAAAGCATTTTACTAATTTTACGAAGTGTGGCTTAAATTTTGTACACATCTTAAAAAAATACATAAAATATGAAAAAATTAATTTTTACTTTCTTAGTTGGCATAGCCTTAACAATGGCTAGCAACAGCGCAAATGCACAAAGTTACAAAAATGCCATTGGTGGTAGGTTTGGTAATGCAAATGGTATTTCTTTTAAAACAGGGGTTTCAAAAGGTGCAATGCTAGAGTTTATAGGAAACTTTAGAAACCGCAATGAGTATTCTTATGCCAACTTAACAGTTTTGTATGAAGTGTATAATCCTATAGGTGGTGCACCCGGCTTAAACTGGTTTTATGGTGGTGGTGGTTCCATAGGATCGTCTAAGTATAAAAAAGGAAATAGCGAAGTTTATTTGGCCGCTAACGGTGTTTTAGGTTTAGATTATAAATTTAAAGGTGCTCCTATTAACTTATCGTTAGATTGGATTCCAACTTTCCAAATAGCTCCAAACTCTGGCTTTTATAGTGGCGATATTGGTTTAGGTGTGCGTTTTACGTTTTAATAAACAAATGCTATAAAAAGTAAACAAGAATGTAACAAGAAAGGAAACCATACGGTTTCCTTTTTTGTATAAATACATTTTCTAAGGAAAATATATATTAAAACTCCATTAAATAAGCTTTTAAAAAGGGGTTTAAATCGCCATCTAAAACTGCTTGTGCGTTAGATGTTTCGTAACTTGTTCTTAAATCTTTTACCAATTTGTAGGGGTGTAAAACGTAGTTCCGTATTTGCGAACCCCATTCTATTTTCTTTTTATTCCCTTCAACCGTAGCGCTAGCTTCCATTCGTTTACGAATTTCTATTTCGTACAATTGCGATTTTAGTAGTCGTATAGCATTCTCTTTATTTTGCAATTGCGATCTTGACTCTTGATTTTTTATTACAATGCCACTGGGTTTGTGGTATAATCGAACGGCAGTTTCAACCTTATTCACATTTTGGCCACCCGCCCCACCCGATCTAAAAGTTTCGAATTCAATTTCCGAAGGGTTAACTTCAATCTCAATCGTATCATCAACCAATGGATAAACATAAACCGATGCAAAAGAAGTATGGCGTTTTGCATTGGCATCAAATGGCGAAATGCGCACCAAGCGGTGAACTCCGTTTTCTCCTTTCAAGTAACCATAAGCAAAAGCACCTTCAAACTGTATGGTAACGGTTTTTATACCTGTAACATCTCCTTCTTGCATATCTTGCTCGGTAACTTTGCAGCCATTTTTTTCGCCCCACATTACATACATACGCAAAAGCATAGCCGCCCAATCGCAACTTTCGGTTCCTCCCGCCCCAGCGGTAATTTGTAAAACAGCATTTAGTTGGTCTTCCTCTGCCGAAAGCATATTTTTAAATTCCAACTCTTCAAGTTGCGCTAAGGCATCGGCGTAAGCCAAATCAATCTCTTGTTCGGTAGCATCGCCAGTTTGAAAAAACTCCAGCATAATGCCAGCATCTTCAATTGCCGAAACGGCTTTTTGATAGCCATCCGTCCAAACTTTTTTATTGTTTATAGCATGTAATACCTTTTCGGCATCTTTCGGATTGTCCCAAAAACCGGGCTGTAAGGTTAAATCTTGTTCGCGGTGTAGTTGTTCTAATTTGGTATCGAGGTCAAAGATGCCTCCTCAGAGAAGTTACCCTATCTCTTAAATCCTGCAAGTTTTCTTTTGTCATAAGGTTGCAAATGTAGTATTTTGGTTTTTAAATTATGGGGATATTTGATTTTATTATAAACCTGAGTTTGATTAATAAGTATTATTTTCGTAATGATTAGGGCGTTTAAACACGCTCGGAGTTTATCCTGACAAAGGAAGGGCTGTATCTTTTTTCCCCCTAACCCCCGAAGGGGGGATTTTAGCGTGTACCCCCTTTGGGGCATAGCCGTCAAGCACTTTTTATAACTATTTGGTTTTCAATTAATTAAAAGGCATATTTAATCAGCTCACTTTTTTCAGGAGTAAGCTTGTTTTT
>JAYULE010000032.1:0-19379 GCA_043763845.1 Sphingobacteriales bacterium | reverse complement strand
TTAAAAAAACTTGTGGGCCAAATTTACCGCCAACTAACATTACTCTAAATGGCAACATTAGTTCGCCTACTTTTATGGCTTTCGCCGATGCTAATTCTTTAAAAACACTTTCTAAATCTACAGCATCCCAATTATTAGTTTGGTCAAATTGGTCTATCAAATCGTTAAAAAACAAACCTTTATCATCGCTCCATTTGCTTTTTAGGGCATCCATATCATAGGTTTTTGGTTCGGTGAAAAAGAAGTGTGATTGTGCATAAAAATCGGGCAATAAAACGCAACGTTCTTTTACCAAATCTATAATAGTTTTAAGATATTCATCTTCTGCATTAATGTTTTTATTTGCCAAAACATCTCTAACATAAGGCAATAACTCTTCTGCCGATAGCTTCTTTATCCATTCGGCGTTAAACCATTTTGCTTTGTCCCAATCAAATTTTGCACCGCCTTTATGAACCCTTTCTAGCGAGAATTTATCTACTAATTCTTGCATGGTAAAAATTTCTTGTTCGGTGCTATCGTTCCAACCTAAAAGGGCTAAAAGATTGTTTAATGCTTGAGGTAAAAAACCTGTTTCCTTATACCCAGTAGCTTTTTCTTGAGTTTTAGGATCTGTCCAATCTAATGCAAAAACAGGGAAACCTAAACGTTTACCATCGCGTTTGCTTAGTTTGCCTTTGCCATCGGGCTTTAAAATTAAAGGTAGGTGAGCCCATTTAGGCATATCGGTTTCCCAACCTAAATATTTCCACAATAAAATATGTACAGGTGCCGATGGTAGCCACTCTTCGCCCCTAAAAATATGGCTAATTTTCATTAAATAATCATCAACAACAACGGCTAAATGGTAAGTTGGCATTCCATCAGCTTTAAGCAAAACCTTGTCATCAACTTGTTGGGTATCAAAACTTATATCGCCACGTATTAAATCATTAAAATACACGTTCTCGTTTTCGGGCATTTTTATACGTATAACATAAGGTGCACCTTGCTTAACTAAAGATTCGGCAGCTTCGTGAGGAATAGTCATAGAGTTACGCATTTGCATACGAGTAGCCTGATTATATTGAAAATTTTGTATTGCGTTACGCTTGTTTTCTAAATCAACAGGGGTATCAAAAGCGTAGTAAGCGTGGCCTTGTGCTACTAATTGTTGGGCATATTTTAGGTAAATATTTTTTCGTTCGCTTTGGCGATAAGGGCCAAAATCGCCACCAAAACTCTGGCCTTCATCTGGCGTTAAGCCACACCATTTTAAGCAGTTAAAAATATACTCTTCGGCTCCGGGTACAAAACGAGATTGGTCGGTATCTTCAATTCTTAATATAAATTTACCGTTATTTTGTTTAGCAAAAAGGTAGTTAAACAAAATGGTTCGCACTCCACCAATGTGAAGGCCACCAGTGGGACTAGGGGCAAACCGTACTCTTACTTCTTTATCCATAAAGGTGTTTGTTTTTTTTCAAATATAATGATTTTTGTTTTGGGTGGGATAACTAACAGTTGGATGAATATATTTTTTTATTGCGAGATATTACGAGATTTTAATAAAATCTCGCAATATTTAAAAATTTACCTAACGTAAAATTTTATTTTCTAAAATTCCCAAGCCAGCATCTTCACTTAAAACATATTTTCCGTTAACAAATGCTGGGGTTTGGTACGGATTGTTAGTGGTTAAAAAAGGGCCGTCTAAATCTACGAAATCACATAAAGGAGCCAATGCAACAGCAGCCAAAGTTGCAATGCTGGTTTCGCTCATGCAGCCAATCATAACTTTTAAACCCAGTTCACGGGCTTTTTTTATCATTAAATTAGCTTCATACAATCCTCCCGATTTCATTAATTTAATGTTTATACCGTGGTAACTGCCCGCAGCTTTGATTACATCGGGTAGGCGTTGTACAGCTTCATCGGCAATTATGGGTATGGGGCTATGTTGGGTTATGTATTTATTACCATCGATATCGCTTTTTAGCATGGGTTGTTCTACCAAAACTACGCCTTGGTTTGCTAGCCAGTTCACCATTTCTAACCCTTTTTCTTTAGTTTGCCAACCTTGGTTAGCATCTACATAAAGTGGTAAATTGGTAATTTGGCGTACGGTGTTAACCAATAATTTATCGTTGGTGCTTCCTAGTTTTATTTTTAAAATTTTAAAATCTAAAGCTAAAGCATCGTTTGCTTTTTTTAACATTACAGCTGGCTCATCAATTCCCAAAGTATAACTTGTAAAAGGCATTTTTGCTGGATTAGCACCATAAATTTTGTAGCAAGGTTGGTTGGTAATTTTACCAGTTAAATCGTGTAAAGCAATATCAATAGCGGCTTTTATAGCTGGTAAACCCGATGATATACCGTCTAAATAGTTTATAATTTCATCCATATTAAATGGAAATTTAAAACTACTTAAATCTACTTTGTTTAAAAATCGGGTTGCTGTTTCAACATTTTCGCCTAAATAAGGCACCATAGAAGCTTCGCCATAACCAATACAGTTTTGATAATTAATTTCTAACAAAAGTAGAGGTGTTGCAGTTCGGCTAAAGCCCGAAATGGTAAATGGGTGTTTTAAATTAAGTTGATACTGGCGATAGGATAATTTCATTTTTTTTTAACATAGAGCTTACGTTCATCGGGTAATTTACTTTTTTCGCTCAATTAAAAACAAACTAATTTTAAATTAATTACTTAATATTAATACTTATTGTTAGGTGGTATTAATTACACTTTTTGCGTTAGGGATAGTAGCGGTTAGCCCGCAAAAAAGCGAAATGAAATGCAGCTTTTTGAGGACTAATAGCGCATAGCCCGACCGCCTTTTGGGGCGGTAACGCCCAAATTATTTTTATACTTTTAAAGCTCCTACGGTTTAATACTATCCTTTTGTTGTGCTGCCAACTTTGCTTTTTTCTTAAAAAAACCTCTCAATAAAAAATTATGTTGCAAGGCTTCCATATTTTCATCTAATTTTTTACTGCTGGTTTTAAGATTGCTTAAAGTTACTCTTAAATCATTCCCAGCAGATTTATCGCTTAACAAAACTCCCAATGGGCTTTTACTATCTTTAAGTTTTTCGCTAACCATATTAAGATTATTGGTAAGAGTTGCTGCCGATTTTGCTGATGCTTGAAACGATGCAGCAGATTTTTGAAGTTTAGGAAAAATGCTGGTATCGGTCATTAATTTATCGGTAAGGCCACCTTTAGTATTTAACTTAGCACCAAATTGTGTGAATTGTTGAGTAAGTTTTGTAGCATTTAAAGTTGTTGCTTCAAGGTTATTTAATGTTGATTTTAATTTTATTGCCATAACCGAATCGGTTAATAACATACCAATTGCGCCCTTACCCATTACCATATTATTAGTTAAAGTTTTAAGGTTGTTGGTAATAGTAATTAGGTTTTTATTGTTTGCTTGCAAGGTTTTCATAATATCATCGGTTGATAATGTAGGGTCAACTTGCAATCTATCGCCTTCTTCTACAAATGGAAACTTGGGGTTTCCACCCGTTATAACTACAATTTTATTACCAATTAATCCATCCGAACTTATAAGTGCTTTTGCATCTTTATGAATGTATTTATGCGCCTCTTCTTCCAAATTCATAAACACTTGTACTTGCGAGGTGCCAAAAAATTGTATCTTTTTTATAGTACCAATTTTTACTCCCGAAAACCAAACATTATTGCCTGCTTTAAGGCCTTGAATATCGTTAAAAACCACATTTACCGAAAAACTTTTGTTAAACGCTTTTTTCTGACTGCCCAGTGTAAAAATTCCTACTACAAAAATAAGAAGTCCTAAAAAAATAAATATTCCAACGGTTATAGCTTTTTTGTTAGTTGTTTGCATAGCTTATTGTATAAAATTGTAATCGTAAAAGGGTTTAATTTGTTCGTTTTGCAAGTTAAAAATCTCTTCGAAAGTACCCTGATGTTCAAATTTGCCGTCTAAAAGCATAGCAACTCGATTGCCAACTTCTTTTGCACAAGTTAGGTCGTGGGTAATAATTATCGAGCTTGTTTTGTATTGCTCTTGCACTTGGTTAATTAAATTATTAATTTCTAAACAAGTTATTGGGTCTAAACCAGCGGTAGGTTCATCGTACAACATAATTTCTGGTTTTAAAATTAAAGTACGGGCTATACCTATACGTTTTCGTTGCCCACCCGATAATTCAGAAGGCATTTGGTTAATAGTTTGCAATAATCCTACCGCTTCTAATACCTCTTCAACGGCAGCATTAATTTCTTTCTTGTCCAGCTCTCGCCGGTTGCGCACTAAAGGAAATTCAAGGTTTTCTCTTATCGTCATGCTATCGTACAAGGCGCTATTTTGAAAAGAAAAACCAATACGCAATCTAAGTTTTAATAAATCTTTGTATAATAAATTTTCTACTTCGCTGTCTAACACTTTTATCAAACCAGAATCGGCTTTAAGCAAACCAACAATTATTTTTATTAGAACCGATTTTCCTGTACCCGATTTACCCAGTACTACCAAATTTTCGCCTTTGTATAGGTTTAAATTAGCACCTTTTAAAACTTCAAAATTACCAAAAGCAATTTTTAAATCTTTAATTTCTATAACTTTAGGAATATTGTCTGCTGTTGCACTTTTTATTATCATAATATCTATGTTCTAAAAAATGCAAAAAACTGAACAGTAATTACTTCTTCAATAAATACCAAAAACATACCAATTACCACTGCCGAATTTGCAGCTTTGCCTACACCCTCGGTACCTTTTAAAGAGTTATAACCTTGGTAACAGCCCACCATACTAATAGTAAATCCAAAAAGAATGGCTTTAATAGTAGAAGCTGTAATATCTAAAAACGTAATTTGCTCTAAGGCCGATTCAAAAAACATTTTAAAGCTAGTGTTTTCACTCACAGTAACATTTAGTAAACCACCTAAAAGACCAATAAAAGCAGTATAAAACGTTAAAATGGGCATCGATATAGTGGTTGCTAACACCCTAGTAGTAACCAAAAATTTAAAAGGGTTAGTTGCCGAAACTTCCATAGCATCAATTTGTTCGGTTACACGCATACTACCTAACTCGGCTCCAATGCTCGAGCCCACTTTACCAGCTGATATTAATGCAGTTAATAGTGGTGCTAAAGTTCTTAACAATGCAATACCAACTAAAGAAGGCAGCCATGATGTTGCCCCAAACTCGGCCAAAGAAGGTCTAGATTGTTTGGTAAACACAATACCTGTAATAAAGCCAGTTACCGATATTAAAGGAAGCGTTTTTAAACCAATATTGTAGCATTGCTTTATTAATTCTTTACCTTCGTAAGGTGGTAAAAAACCTTCTTTAAAAAAGCGTAAAATAAAAAGATACACTTCATATAAGGTTAAAAACATTCGAGTAAACCAACCAAATGTTTTAGCACTTGCGTCGATTTTTTTTAAAATTGTAACCTTTTCATTCATATTTTACCAATATCTGTTAATAATTTTTTTGTAATATCAATTTACGAGCCAATAAAATATAAAACTAAAAATTTATTGCTTACAAACCTGTTATTAAAGTTTAGATTAACAAAAATATGTTTTTTGGGTTAATTTTATGGGGCGTAACCCTTACTACTTATAAAACATTGCCCCCCCCAAAAGGGCTGTTTTATAAGTAGTAAGGGTCGGGCTTTACGCTTGTAGCTTTTATAATTTTTTTTTTTACGCTTCGCAAAAAAAAATTATAAAAGGCTACCGCTGCAATCCCTTACGCTTGCGGCTTTATTAAATTAGAATACTCTAATTAGCTATGGTTGGATTTAAAAAAAATCAAAAAACCTAAAACTTTGTACTCAAAATTTGTTTACAGCTAAATAACAGCAAACCCATAAATACCTTTTATATTTGTAGGTATGAGTATCAAAACAATTTTTAAACTACAACTCCCCACCGACCCACTTTGGGTAAAAAATGTAGTAGAAAGTAATATTGAAGAAATTTTAACCGACCACGCTTATTGCGAACAAAAAGCTGCTACAAATGCCATTACCCTAATTATACAAAACCCCAACATAGCCGAACTGGTGCAAGAAATGGCACAATTAGCGCAGGAAGAAATGGAGCATTTTAAACAAGTGCATTCTTTTATTATAAGCCGTGGTTTTGTTTTAGGGCAAGAGCGTAAAGACAATTACGTAAACCACCTTACCCAATTTTTAAAACGTGGCGGTGGCGAACAAAAACGGATAGAAAATATGGTGGATAGGCTACTACTTGCAGCAATGATAGAAGCCCGAAGCTGCGAACGCTTTAAAGTACTGTCGCAACATATAAACGATACCGAATTGGCTACTTTTTACCACGAGTTAATGGTATCGGAAGCAACGCATTACACCCTTTTTATAGGCCTTGCCCGCAAATATGGCGAAGGTATTGATGTTGAAAAACGTTGGCAAGAATGGTTAAACTACGAAGGTATTATTATAAAAGATTACGCTAAGGCGGAGGGGATACACGGGTAATTGGGCTTCGGGAAACGGGTTTCGGGCATCGGGCATCGGGCAAAATTTAAAGAATCATAAACCAAGAAATACACTACTGTTAAAGTAAATCATAAATCACACATCAAAAATCATAAATCAAAACCTATGGAAGCAAAAGGATTAAGCGGATTTTCGGAAATTGCACAACAAGCAATGTTGCAACCACAAGAAGCATTAGAAGAAACTAAAACCCGTAAAAATCAACTTTTTATAGGTATACCTAAAGAAACTTCGTTTCAAGAAAACCGCATAGCTTTAACCCCATTATCAGTAGCTTTATTGATACATAACGACCATAAAGTAGTAATTGAAACTGGTGCAGGCCTTGCAGCTAACTTTACCGATACTGATTATAGCGAACAAGGTGCGCAAATAACCTATAACACCCAAGAAGTTTACCAAGCCGATATTATAATAAAAATTGCCCCACCAACCGATGCTGAGATTGAATTAATGAAACAAGGGCAGATAATAATATCAACCCTGCAAATGGCCACAATAAAACAAGAGAGCTTACAGGCAATGATGCATAAAAAAATTACTGCATTAGCCTTCGAGTATCTTAGAGATGATGCTAATATTTTAAGTGTAGTGAGAGCAATGGGCGAAATAGTTGGCTCAACGTCAATACTTATTGCATCAGAATATTTAAGCAATGTTTTTGAGGGCAAAGGCTTAATGTTAGGTGGCGTTACAGGCGTACCGCCAACCGAAATTGTAATATTAGGAGCTGGTACCGTAGGCGAATATGCTGCCCGTACTGCCATAGGTTTAGGTGCACAAGTTAAAGTTTTCGATTCGTCGTTATACAAACTTCGCCGCTTGCAAAACAACATTGGCAACCGTGTTTTTACCTGCGTAATGCAACCCATAGTGCTAAAAAAAGCCATTACCACTTGCGATGTAGTGATAGGTGCTGTACGAGCCACTAACGGCCGAAGCCCCTGTTTAGTAAGCGAAGAAACCGTAAGTTTAATGAAACCAAACTCGGTAATTATTGATGTAAGTATAGACCAAGGTGGCTGTTTCGAGACTTCGGAAGTAACCAACCATAAAAATCCCGTGTTTAAAAAATATTGCGTAACGCACTATTGTGTACCCAACATAGCTTCGCGGGTTAGCCGAACGGCAACTTATGCACTTACCAATATTTTTACACCCATACTTTTAGATATTGGAGAACTAGGTGGTATTATGAATTTAATTTGGGAAAAACCAGGCATCCGTAACGCCGTTTACCTACACCAAGGCCATTTAACCAACAAAGATTTGGCCAACCGATTTAATATGCTACATAAAGATTTAAACTTGTTGGTAGTATCGCAAAGATAATTTTAAGAACCACTTGAAGTATTAAAATGTTGGTTTTAAATTAAATACACGGCATCTTCCTCGTCATTTTCATTTAAAATAACTTGTACGTGTTCTTTTAAAACCGTAGAAAGCTCTAAACCCACAAAATCAGTTGCGATAGGAAAAAGTTTGTGGCTTCTATTAACTAGAACAGCCGTTCGTAGTTTTTTTAACGGAGTGTTTAAAAAAAATGCCGACCCTAAAGCCAAATTTCTACCACTGCTTAATACATCGTCAACTAAAATAACTACTTTATTATTTAAATTATTTAATTTAATATCCGCTTTCGCATCATAATTTACATTTTCTTTAGCCAATAAAATACTTGCAACCGTAATTTTTATACCACAAATTTGTTGCAAAACGGTTTGCAAACGTATTGCAAATCTAAAGCCTCTGGCCCAAACCCCAGCAATAATAAGTTCGCTTTCTTCAAAATTATCTTCCAATATTTGGTAGGCAATTCTATTAATTTTTTGTTGTATTTGGTTTTTATCTAAAATTAATTCTCGTTTCATAGTATTTAGGTATGCATTACTTTATATGGTTTTATAAATTACAAAATTTTATTAACTAAGCTTTAATTTAGTTATAAATTCTACCGATTTTTTATTAAACAAATACGCTTTATCAAGGTTTACTACATGGCCACAATTATCAAATACTATTAAGGAAGAATAGCTTTTTTGTGCCTTAACCAATTCTTTTATTGAGGGTAAAAACATAGCGTCTTGGTCGCCCGAAATATAAAAAATAGGTATTTTTAATTCGTTTTTTCTAAAACTTTTTAATAAAGGATTAACTTGGTTGGCTAAACAAAACCAGCGTATAAATTCTTTTTGGTTTAATTTTTTAGCTTCCTTAATAAAAACATCTCTTGATGATTTATGGTTTTTACGCGGCATAATTATGTACGCAAAAAAAGTGTACAATGTTAAATAGGGTATTAACGTTTTAAAAGTATTGCCTATTGCAACTAAAATTTTAGACCTAAAATTTAACTGCATAATTGCACCAGCCAAAATCATACTGTGTACCCTTTCGGGATTTTTATCGGCCAACTGTCGTAAAATAATAGTGCCTAATGAAATGGCCACAAAATGCGATTTTTTAATTTCTAAAAAATCTAATAATTCAATAATATCGTTTGCTAAAAAATCGAATGTGTAGTTTGTATTACCTAAAGTTAGGCTTCCCGCCGAGTTTCCGTGGCCACGCAAATCAAGCAACAAAACATTAAAATGATTGTTAAAAGCTTTAATTTGTTTAAACCAAGTGATGTAACTGCCACCAGCACCATGAATAAAAGTTACCCATTGGTTTGATTTTGGATGAGGATATGTGATATAGTTTAACAAAATTATGTGTAAAGGTATTAATAACAAATAATAATTTTACTTAAAATTACCTTTGGTTTTTGCTTTGTATAATATCTACACTTATTACTACCCCAAAACCTCTAAAACCTGTGCCGAAGCGTTTTTAGTATCTACTTTATTAATAATTGCCAATATTTTACCATTCTCGGCTATTACAAAAGTTTTACGGTTGGTGCCCATGTAGGTTTTGCCGTACATACTTTTTTCTACCCAAACACCGTAGCTAAGGTTAATGCTTTTATCGGTATCGGCAATTAGGCTAAAAGGTAAATCAAACTTAGTTTCAAATTTTTTGTGCGATTTTTCGTCATCTGTACTTACACCCAAAACTACAAAACCTTGGGCTGTTAAAGCTTGGTAATTATCTCTAAAACTGCAAGCTTCTAAAGTACAGCCAGGCGTATTATCTTTTGGGTAAAAAAACAAAATTACTTTTTTGTCTTCGTAATCACTAAGTTTAATAGTATTTGCGTTTTGGTCGGTTGATGTAAAGTCTGGGGCAATATTGCCTACTTGTAATTCGGTCATAATGTTTTATCTATAAAATGTGGTGGTATATTCTTTTGTATTATCTTTGTTATCAACTACAATTAGTTTAAAAGTATGTTTGCCAAAGCCTGTTCGTTCATCAAAAAAATGAGTTAAAATATTGGTTTTACTCTCAAACTCCATCAAAACCCATTGGTTATTAATATAGCCGTTGTAGCTTTTAATACCGCTAAGGTTATCGCTAATTTTAAACTGCATTTTACTTGCTAAACCTAAATTACTGGTTTTAAAAATTGGTTTTATTTGGGGCGGAAGGCTATCTATTGAAATGTAAAAACTTCCAAAAGTTTTGGGAGTAGCTTTTATTAAGCCATTATCTAATTGGCCGCCTTGGTAAATCCCATTTGTATTTACAATTACCGCTTTTTGCGGGTTTAAAATTGCACTATCGGGCTTTATCCATAAATTAAATGTAGTGTGCAATGGCGTTAATTTATGGTGTACGTGATATATAAAAGTATTTTTTAGTTTATTTATGGGAGTCTTATTATATGTGAAATCTAAATCATCGTAAAGGGTATTTTTTAGTATTTGTACTTTAAAATCGGGTTCTACAACTTCATTATCTTCATCAAAACGAAATAATTTACCTTTTGCAAGTGTACTCGCTAAATCCGCATTAGCGTTTAAAACACCTTTAATTTTAAAATTAAGTTGGCTACTGTTACCAGCAAAATCTTTAACTATATATTTTATTTGGTGTTGATTTTCGTCGGTAATATTTAACTTACCATTATTTACCAAGGTGGTATAAAAATTGGGCTTAATACCCGCAGCCACAAAGTTTTTTTGTACGGTTGTACCCGAGTTTAACAACAAAGGATAATCAATATAGCTATTTATACTGCGGCTAGTTTCGAAAGAAAATTTATTTATCACGGTTTCAAAAACCAATTTATCATCAACAAACATCGAGGTTGAGTATATACCGTTAGTGTTGCTGTTGACACTAAATTTGTCGGCGGTTTGTATGCCAAAACCTATTTGGCCGCTAACATTTATTACTTGGTTCTTAGCTAAAATATAATTGCCACCTGCACCTTTAATAGCAAAAAGTTTTTTTGTAGTATGGTTACTAAAAGGTTTATTATTAAGTTGATAAACATATAAAGCACCAATTGTTGGCTTCACATTGTCGCTTATATCAAACCCAAAGTTTAGCGGGTTAATAATTTCTTCGGTTTTAGTATCTCGGGTTTCGAAATGTAAATGTGGCGCAACAGAACTGCCACTATTACCCGAAAAACCAATAACATCGCCTTGTTTTAGCGGTATTTCTATTGGGGTAAGCATAAAATCGGTTGCGTAGGTTTTGTTTTGGTATTGATAATTTTTTACCCAACGGGCAATGGTTGAGTTAAATTTTGATAAATGTGCGTAAACCGAAGTTATGCCGTTTGGATGGCTGATATAAACTGCGTAACCAAAACCGCCTTCTTGCACACGTAACCGCGATACAAAACCATCGGCAACAGCCATAACAGGGTAACCTTGGCGTTGGTTAGTTTTAATATCAATACCGGAGTCAAAATGGTTTCCCCTAATTTCGCCAAAATTACCTGCCAAATTAAGCTTAATGTTTAAGGGCGATTTAAAAATGATAGTGTTTTGCGCAACCGAAAAACTTGGTAACAAAATTAATAGTAAAAAAGCAAAGGGAGTAAACTTCATTATTTAATCATAAAATCTAACATTTTATCCTCGTTTAAAAAACCAGTTAAATTATCGCCAATGTTAACCTTGCCAACCCCTGCTGGCGTACCCGTAAAAATTAAATCTCCTTTTTTAAGCGTAAAAAACTGAGATGCATAAGTTATTATTTGTGGGATGGAAAATAGCATATCGGCTGTATTACCCTGTTGTTTTAACTTGCCATTTATAATCAACTTAAAATTTAAGTTTGTTAAATCAACATTTGCTAAAGGTATAAAATTGCTTATTGGTGCCGAGTTATCAAACGCTTTTGCAATTTCCCAAGGCAAACTTTGTTCTTTTAAATTGGTTTGTAAATCGCGAGCGGTAAAATCAATACCTAAACCTACTTCATCAAAGTATTTATGGGCAAATTTTTCGGCAATATACTTTCCCTCTTTACAAATTTTTACTACCACTTCAACTTCGTGGTGTATATTTTGAGAAAAAATGGGATGGTAAAAAGGTTGGTTGTTTTTTAAAACTGCAGTATCGGGTTTTAAAAATAATATAGGTTGGCTGGGTGTTTGGTTGTTTAATTCTTTGGTATGCAAAGCGTAATTACGACCAACAGCAATAATTTTCATTTATTTAATTAATTGATAATTTAACGTTGTTTAAAAAAACAAACTTAAAGAGTTAAGTTAAATTACCGAAATTCTTTTAATAACAGAATCGTTACCTGTAAAAATACGTACAAAATAAAACCCACTCGGAATTTTAGAGTTTAAAACAAATGAATTAATTTGCTCGCCAGCTTGCATTTTTTGATTTAGTAAAGTTAGGATTTCGTTGCCTAATACATCTAAAATTTTAACTACTACTAGGTTATCTTTACTTAAAGTGAACGAAATGTTAATTTGAGTAGATACTGGATTTGGAAAAATCCTAACATTATCAATAGGTTTTAATGCGTTGTTATTGATATCAAAACTATTAAACCCACTTATTTTTGGAGTTGTAAAACGTTGAATGAAATTTTCAAAATCAGAATTTAAATTATTGTTAACTGATTTGAAAGGGGTATAAACTTTACTTTTTACAACAATACTCGAATAATTAGTACCATTATTAATTATTGCAAAAGCCCAAGCAGATGCATTTATAGCAAATGCAAATAATAAGGTTAACAATATTTTTTGGTTTTTATTATTCATAATTTATAATAATAATCAAATGTAAAAATAAAATTAATAGTTTAAAATATTTGTGTGTAAAAAACTTAAAAATTAACAGCATTTAACATTTAAAAAAAAGCGAGCATAATAAATAACAAATACGAAATTTGTTTACAAATGATTGCGTTTTATGGTATTTAATTTAGTTTTGTATCATAAATATTATAATTGTGTCCGATCATAAAAATCACAACAAGCTTTCTGCCGCTGGCGTTTTAATTAGTTTAGGTATAATTTATGGCGATATTGGTACATCACCTTTATATGTTTTCAAATCAATTATAGGTAAAAATATAATTACACCCGATTTAATTTTAGGTGGCTTATCTTGCATATTTTGGACACTTACCCTACAAACCACCATAAAATACGTTATTTTAACCCTTAACGCAGATAATAAAGGTGAAGGTGGCATTTTTTCGTTATACAGTTTAGTAAAACGAAGGGCAAAATGGCTAATTATACCTGCCATTATTGGCGGCTGTGCTTTAATTGCCGATGGTATTATTACCCCTCCTATTACCGTTTCGGCAGCTATTGAAGGTTTAGAACTTATTTACCCGGGCTTGCAAACCATACCAATTGTGGTGGGCATTATTACTGCTTTATTTATTATACAGCAATTTGGAACTGCATTTGTTGGTAAAGCTTTTGGACCCATAATGTTTATTTGGTTTAGTATGATGGGCATTTTGGGGGTATCGTACATAATACAATTTCCCGAAATTTTAAAAGCCATAAACCCGTATTACGCTTATAATTTACTGGCAAATAATCCCGGCGCATTAACTATTATTGGTGCAGTATTTTTATGTACAACTGGTGCCGAAGCATTATACTCGGATTTGGGGCACTGCGGAAAACAAAATATTAGAATAAGTTGGATAATGGTAAAAACTTGCCTTTTACTAAACTATTTTGGGCAGGGGGTATATTTATGGGGCATTCAAAACCAATACATTGGCACCCGAAACCCATTTTTTACTATGATGCCCGAATGGTTTTTATTCTTCGGTATTGCAATTGCAACAGCCGCGGCAGTAATTGCCAGTCAAGCTTTAATTTCGGGGTCGTTTACTTTAATATCGGAAGCGGTACGTTTAAACCTTTGGCCTAAAGTAAAAATAAATTACCCAAGCGAGCAAAAAGGCCAACTATACGTACCCAGTATGAACTGGTTGTTGTGGATTGGCTGTTTAATAGTAATTTTTCTATTTCAACGGTCCGAAAAAATGGAAGCCGCCTACGGTTTATCTATTACTTTGGCAATGTTGATGACAACCATTTTAATGTCGGAGTTTTTGCGCCGTAAAAAAGCTCCAATCTACTTAATAGTTACATTTTTAGTGGTTTATGGCATAATAGAGTTTACATTTTTTGTAGGTAATATGGCCAAATTTTTACACGGCGGTTGGTTTACTATTATGTTGGGCGGTGTGTTGTTTGCGGTAATGTGGTCGTGGTATTCGGCTCGAAAAATTAAAAATAGGTATTTAAAATTTGAGGAAATAGACAAATATTACAACATTTTAACTGAGTTAAGTGTAGATGAAAGTGTGCCTAAATATGCATCGCAATTGGTGTATTTAACAAGTGCAAACTTTAATTCGGAGATTGAAACAAAAATTATTTATTCGATACTGCAAAAGAAACCCAAACGGGCAGATGTTTATTGGCTAGTACACGTTGATGTAGTTGACGAACCTTACCGTTGCGATTATAAAGTAGAATTTTTGATACCCGAAAAACTAATACGTATTGATTTTAAATTGGGCTTTAGGGTTGAGCAAAAAATAAACATATTGTTTAGAAAAGTTGTAGAAGAATTGGTAAAAAACAAAGAAATAGATATTACCAGCCATTATACATCGCTTAAAAAACACAATATTGTTGGCGATTTTAAATTTGTAATTCTCGAAAAAACACTTTCACGATCAAACAATTTAACCCTTTGGGAAAAAATTGTAATGGCCATATACTTCCACCTTAAAAAGGTTTCACTATCCGAAGAGAAAGGTTTTGGGTTAGATTTGAGTTTTGTTACGCTTGAGAAAGTGCCGTTAATGGTATCGGCTCCTGAACATGTGGAGATTAAAAGGATAGGTTAAATTTTGTAATTATTATGTATAAAAATTATTAAATTAAAGGGAGTTTGGAAACTCCTTTTTATTTGCCAATCAGTAGTCCCAAACGCACAAACCCACGCTACAGACTACGAACATTGGTTATAATTTATTCTAAAAAATTATTTCTGCGAATATTTGGTACAATAATAGTATATTTTATTTTACAAGCAAATAATTATTTATTTCATAGTGCCATTTTTTACGTTAATTTTGCTTTATAAAGCAGTATAAACACCCTATTGATACCATAAATACGCAGAACAATGGATACATTTGGCAAAAAAATAAAAGAAGCGAGGGAAACAAAAAGCTTTTCACAGGCTGAAATAGCCCGTCAGATTGGGGTACATCACTCCATTATTGGCAAATATGAAAGAGACGAAGTAAAGCCTTCTATTGATGTGGTAAAAAAAATAGCTTTGGTACTAGATACTACTGCAGGTTTTTTGATGGGCGAAACAAAGGAACAAAATGTGTTGAAAGACCCTTTGATGTTTAAGCGTATGGCCGATATAGAAAGTTTACCTCCCAGAGACAAAGAAAGCCTGTTGCTTACCGTTGATAATTTTATTAAGGCTACCAAATTTAACAGTTTATAAAAAAAAGGATATGATTTTACAAGTGATAACCCCTCAAAAAGAGAACTTTGATTTACCCGTAAACTTTCCGAAAGATTATATAGGAAAACAGGTTCACGTACTGTTTTATGTGGACGAAGAGGTAAAGAAAACCGTCCCCGAAACTGTTGCCAAAAAAAAACCGTCCGACTTTTTTGGAATATTGACGCAAGACGAGGGCGAGAAATTTAATCAGCACATCCAACAAATACGCAACGAATGGGACAGAGGTATCTGATTGACACCAACGTAATATCCCACCTGTTTGCCAACACCTTGCCCGCCAGCGGCAGGCTATTTGTGGAAAACATCCTCAATGCCGAGTTCATCATTTCGGTAGCCGTGGAAATTGAGGTACTCACTTACCACCAATCACCCGAAAAAATGCCCCTCATAGAAGATTTCATGAGCTTGGCAACCATACTCCCGCTGGATAAGGAGGTTACCAAAAAAACCATCGAAATACGCAGGAACAACCGAAGGCTCAAGCTTGCCGACGCCATCATTGCCGCTACCGCTATCGTTTACAACCTTGCCCTCATCACCAATAATACCAAGGATTTCGTAGGGTTAAAAGGACTCCATGTTATTGACCCACATAAGGTGTGATATTTTTACGGGGTTGAAAACCTCTAGCATTTGCAATTTGCAACCTTTACTTATTTACCCCCACATTCACGTTGAAATAGTTTAACAATGCCAGATCAGATTTGTAGTTAGCCCTATAACATAAACAACTAGTACGAACTTCGTACTCGAACATTTTCTGCTTTGCCAAACTTTTACTTTAATTGATTACTGCAAACATTTGTTATACAGTATTTTGTTATGTTTTTTCTTGCCGAAACTTTGTCTTCTCCGCATTTTGCCTGTAGGATTAGTTTTTAATAACAAATTAAGTTTAGCACATTTGCAAACTTGCGCTAGTAATTGGGTATATGGTGCAGACTATACGCCAGAGCGTTAGTTTTTAATAACAAATATAAGTTTAGCACAAGTTGCAAACTTGCGCTAGTAATTGAGTTTAAGGAGCAGACTATGCGCCAGAGGGAATAAGCAGAAATTAATAATAATTAAGAGAATGATAATAGTTACAGATAAACCCTGGGGAAATGGGAAACAGGATGTGGGCTATGCTAAATATCATAGGTTTTGCTAAAGAAACCCAACAGATAGTAATAATTTCCCACGACTATTTTCAAGAGTATCTGTTAAACTTTGAAGATTTGACATATAGGATTTTGAAAGAACAGAAAGTGTTCTTTTTGAACAAATGGATTTATAAAATAATCACAAACAAATATATTCATAAAATAATCACGCTGTTAAAAATATTGAGTAAACAACGGTTGAAGTTAAGCTTCACTAACTCTTGGAATATTGATAGTAAATATGCTCAAAAGTATACAAACGATTTAAGAGTTATATTCAAACCAACACAAAAAATTTGCCAAGAAGTCGAATTGCTCTTTGATATTTTTGATAAAGAGAAGTTGATTATCGGCGTTCATATTCGTAGAGGCGACTATCAACATTGGAAGAGTGGAAAGTATTATTATGCACTTGATGTTTATGCGAAATTTATGAAGGAAATATCCGAAACTATAAATGGTAAGATTTTATTTTATCTATTCTCCAATGAAGACATATCGGATTATGATTTTGGCGTAGACTGTTTCTTTAAGCCCAACACAGAGGCAGTGTTTGATATATGGGCAATGTCTAAGTGCAACTACTTGATAGGACCGCCAAGTACATTTTCTATGTTTGCGTCTTTTTGGAACAGAACTCCTATACATTTTATTTACGACAAAGACCAAAAATTTAAAATAGAGAATTTTCAACATATTGTTGCTCAAAATGTTTTTGCTAATGAAAAAAGGCTCTTGGATTTAGATTAATAAGAATAAAACCGAATGGAACTTTACAATGCCTGCCGCATAACATATAAGGATTAAACGCAAACCTGCTTTTTCAGCGGGGCTTCGATTTAATCCTGTGTTGAAAGAAGCTTTGGGAGCCCCCCCCTGGCGCAAGTTTGCAAATGTGCGAGTACGAGTTGGTAATCATAACTAATACCACTTAATTTTTAACTTACCTACATTTTCCCCTTCAAAATAATCCCTGTTTTTATCGGACAGCAATAATAACAAATATAAGTTTAGCACAAGTTACAAACTTGCGCAAGTAATTCAGTTTATGGAGCAGACTATGCGCCAAGGGGGAGTTTGGAAACTCCTTTTTATTTACCAATCCGTAGTCCCAAACACTCTAGCCCACGCTACAGACTACGAACAGTGGGTTTTTATCGAACAGCAATAATAACAAATATAAGTTTAGCACAAGTTACAAACTTGCGCCAGTAATTGATTAGTTTTTAATAACAAATATAAGTTTAGCACAAGTTGCAAACTTGCGCCAGTAATTGAGTGTATGCTGCAGACTATGTGCCAGTGGGAACTGGATAAAATGGAAAGCACAGAAAAAAATCATATCCTACACGTTCTTGATGGTTTTATCAAGTCAGTCAAGTTTAAAAATATAGCAGCTCTGTAAATGCAAGAAGCCCCGAAGTTCGGAGCTTTGATGTTATCTTGACAATATTAAATATCCTGTCTCATCATCTATTTTAGTCGGTATTTTCCATTTAAATAGCTTCTCTATTATTACAGCTCTTTCATCATCTGTAATGCCATCTTTTAAAACTTTGCTGTCAAAATAGATTTTAATAAACTCTTCTACTCCTTTTTTTGCATTCTGATTTATGGTTTCATTAGTAGGCACTTTAATAAAATTCCATTTAGCAATATTTTCTATTTCAATTGATGAATTATTTTCTAATTTTTCTTTGATGATTTTCTTGTATTCCTCCTTATCAATTTTTTGAGTTTGGCTCAAGTAATAAAATAAGTCATCGTTTTCAATAATGGATTTTCCACTATATTCTGATGACTTTACTTCTATAGTTATAAACCAACTATATCTATCAAAATCATTTAAAACCTTATTGTAAAATATCGGGTCGTTGTTCATACAAGAGCTGAATAACATTAAAAAAAGTAGTTTCATTTTATTCTTTCTTTTTATGTGTGTCATCCAATAATTTCGCTGGAATATCTTTACCTCCATATGTAGTTTTCTTTGGGTCACCTGCTGCAGCTCTTGCTCTGTTTTCCATATTCACAGCCTTAACTTCATACATTGGTATTCCATTTTCGGTTTTACTATAATCGGCTTTGCCTTGGTCTGAATCATAGCCGTGTCCTAATAATTCGTGTGCTAAACCCGCTCTTGCAACCCTTTTATCTCCTCTAACATTTGTTTCTTTATCGGGATTGTATTTCGTGTTTGAGCCTGTTGGAATTCCATTTTCGTCATTAGATTGAGAAACTGGGGTGTTTACATTTCCATCATCCGCACTTGCAGTCTTTCCAATGGTATGTATGTTCTTACTTTTATCAAGTGTGCCTATTCGCCCTTTTAGAGTTGCATCATCTTTTGATAATTGGTTCAAGTCTGTTTGCACTTTTGTAGCATAAGCATTTCCACCTGTGTAAGACTTTCCATCAGTACCATATAATTTACCTCCTTTATATTGTACTTTCTGAATAGAAGTAGAACCGTCTTTATTTGTAACATCAAACGCTATCCATATTTCTCTGCCGTCTGGATCAACATAATAAATCGGGTTATTTGCTACAAAACAGTATGGTGAAAGCATTGGGTATTTTGCTGCAAGCGGGTCAACACTTAAAAACCTGCTCAACCTCGTATCATAAATCCTCATCCCGTAATCCTGCTGGTTGCCGTTGCCCTTAACCTCGTTGTCATTCTCTTTACCATTAAACCCGAAGGTGTGATGGCTACGAGTTTTTTTTTTGGTTTTTACCGAGGTCAATACTTTTTTACAACCAATTTTTTTTAGTTCAGTAGTTTGGTAGTAAGTCAGTTTTAAACAACCCATTTATTCAAAA
>JAYULE010000031.1:0-1437 GCA_043763845.1 Sphingobacteriales bacterium | reverse complement strand
ACAACCCCAACCTCGCCGAAATCTCCAACATCCTTTCAATAGGTTTTCTCGCTTTTTCTATAATATCGGCTGGTACCTGTATTTCGGGTAGTTCGTTTTTTAAACACAAATAAAGCTTCTCTAGCGTGTTTCTTTTCATATGGGGGCAATCGTTACAGGCGCATAAATTATTGGGTGGTGCGGGTATAAAAACCTTATTGGGGTTGGCTTTTTCCATTTGGTGTATAATACCGGTTTCGGTAGCTACAATAAATTGGCTTGCGGGGTTGTTTATGGTGTAATTTAATAAGCCGGTGGTGCTGCCCACAAAATCGGCCATAGCCAAAATAGGTTCTTCGCATTCGGGGTGTGCAATAAATTTTGCATCGGGGTGGCGTTCTTTTAGTTTTACAATTTTTTGGTGTGCAAAAATTTCGTGAACCATACAGGCACCATTCCACAAAACCATATCTCGGCCGGTTTGCTTAATTACATAAGCACCCAGATTTTTATCGGGTCCAAAAATTATTTTTTGGTCGGCCGGTAAACTATTTACAATTTGCACTGCGTTGCTACTTGTGCACACAATATCGCTTAAAGCTTTTAATTCGGCGGTACAGTTTACATAAGTTATAACCAAATGGTCGGGGTATTTTTGCTTAAATATTTTAAATAAATGGGCTGGGCAACTGTCGGATAGGGAGCAACCTGCTTTACTATCGGGTAGTAAAACCCTTTTGTTTGGCGATAGTATTTTTGCGGTTTCGGCCATAAAATGTACGCCTGCAAAAACAATAATATCGGCATCGGTTTTTGCTGCCTCTTGCGATAAGCCTAAACTATCGCCAATATAATCTGCAACATCTTGTATATCTGGTTCTTGGTAGTAATGAGCCAATATAACCGCATTTTTTTCTTTCTTTAATTTTTGTATTTCAGCTACAATATCTAAGTCGGCGGCAATAGGTTCGTCAATAAAACCTTTTAAATTTATTTCTTCTAAATTGTTCATTTATCCACTAATTAATAATAATCTTAATTTTTATATATAAATCTCTTGTTGTTTATTAAGGTGTTAGTTTGGTGCAAAAGTTTATTCATTTTATTAGCTAAAAACTATTTTTAATTTTAAACTAACAAGTTGTTAACATTAATTTAATATCAATTTACTCATTTTCAGCCCTAAATATTTTCGGCTATTTTATTTTAAAAGTTTTAATGTTATCAAATCATCCCACCTAAAAAGTTAATAAAGCATTTATTTTTATGAGTAAAAACTTTAAAAATGTATAGATGTTTAAACTTTCAATGTTTAAAACCACATCTTTTAATACTTATTAATTATTTTCTTACACAAAATTAACATCTTTACAGGGTTTATTAACATTTATAAACATACCTTTTATAATACGCTAAAAATATGGTGCGAAACGTTGATTTCTTAATTGTGGGTTCGGG
>JAYULE010000030.1:0-1438 GCA_043763845.1 Sphingobacteriales bacterium | reverse complement strand
TTTTTTAAAGTATAGGTTTTGTTATCTATTTTTATGTGGAGAGAAAGCACCCAAAAATTATTTTTTTTAGCCAAGCTTAATTCTATTTGAGTTAAAGCGGCATTTAATTTTACGGGCAAGCAAGTTGCGTTGCTAAAAGTTTCGCCCACACCAGTAGTAAAAAAATGTAAATCGGGGTGTTGTAATTCGGCCAAGGTTTTTAAAACATCCTTAAATTGCTTCATTATTAGTTTTTGGCAATTGTTATCGAGGTTGTTTAAAGCAGAGGTTGAGTAGCTGTAAAAATCGTATCCCGAATTTTTCTTAATATTATCTAATAAATTATTGGTGGGTAGTTTAATTATTTCGGCAAAAACATCGTTTGGTAAATGGCTGAAAATGCTTAAATCGTTATTGGTTTGTAGTATAATTTTTTTGTAAGATAATACATTTTTTTTCTCGGTTACGGCAACGGCATCAATCCAAAAAGGCATTCTATATTTACCATCTAAAACAATTACTAGGCCAACAGCTGTAATATCGGCAGGTATTTTTTTTGAAGGTGTTAAGCTAATAATATCGGGTTTGGGTGGTTTTATGCTGGTTATTTTGTTTTGCCAAGCTTCGTAATCGGCAATTTTTAATAAATTTTGTGGTTGTTTTATTACCTTAAAATTTCCCCAATTATCAAACCCAAATTCAAATTTTTTGGCAAACTCATCGGTAAGTTTTAAACCAAATTTGCTCAATACTTCTTGCTTTTGAACATCGTAATTATTGTATTTTTTAAAATAGTAAGCACCTTTTTTAGTACTAACTTTATCTAGCAATGTAACTATATGGCTGCAAATTTTAGTAGCTGTTAATTTACCGCAATTACATTTTAGGGTTAGTACTTCGTTTTTAAAATGAGTTGCCGTTGCAACAATATTTTTCGGAAAAATTAAAGAACAAGATTTTTCAATTTTATTTTCGGTAAAAGTTTGTGTAGTACTATTTACCGAGAATGATTTACCAGTATAAAGGTCTCTTATTACCCAATACTCTAAACTTTTAATAATAAAATTGTATTGGCTATACCCTGCTTCTAGGTTTAAAGTATATTGCGAGTCGGTAATATTGGGTAAATTTTTACTAAGTTTTAAGCTTGCCCCGTTAATAATTGCTTTCCATAAATAACCTGTTGCGGCAATGTGTTTACAGTCTGCTTCATGTTGTTGGTGGTAAGGGCAGGTGCAGCTTGCAATTATTTCCTCCTCATCTTCTTCGTATTTTAGAAATACATCGTAATATCCTTCACCTTCTGATTTTAAAACCTGTGTAGAAACTGAGTTTTCAGCTTTAATGTACGACAAAATTTTTTCGTTAATGTAAATCTCTAAACCCTTTTTTTTAATAGGATTTGGTATTTCTTTCAAAAAAAAATCTAATTCGTAATCGTCCATAGGGGTAAAAATAA
>JAYULE010000029.1:0-19472 GCA_043763845.1 Sphingobacteriales bacterium | reverse complement strand
GCGCAGAAACCACCGTTAAAAAAGTGATTATTGCAAAATAGTTAGAATTGAAATAAAAGATTTAAGGCTTCTCAAATTTTGGGAAGCCTTTTATGTATATTTTAATATTTGGATTTTGTAGCAATAACAAACTTTATCATCTATAAATTAAATAAAAAAAATTGTAAAGTAAATTAAAAAAATACGTTTGTTTGTGATAAATACAATCAAAAATTTTCTAATATACAAAATCTAAAAATAATGTTAAAAACTATAAAAATTGCCTTTATAGCACTGTTGTGTACAACTGGAATAACAACATTTGCACAAAAAAAAATAATGCAAGGTACTATTACTTACACATTGGAATACAATTTATCGCCTGATAAACAAGCGATGACAACTATGCTACCGCAAGAATATAAAATGAGCTTTAAAGATGATTTAAGTCAGTTTAAAATGGATATGGGCATGTTTTCTACCTTAATTACTTATAATAATAGAACACTAGAAACTTTAAGTTTAACCGAGGTGCCAATTCAAAGTAAAAAAATAGCCCTTAAAATGAATAAAGAGCAAACCGAAAAAATGGGTAAAATGCAAGGCGGAAACAAAGATTTTGAAATTACCACAACTACTGAAAAAAAGCTGATTTCAAATTACAACTGTACAAAATATTTGTGTAAAGATAAAGAATCAGGTTCGGTAAGCGAGGTTTGGGCTACTCAAGATATTGCAGTACCCACTAACACGCTTACAACCATGTTTAAAGGTATAAGTGGAGTACCAATACAATTTAATACAGATGCCCGTGGCATGAAAGCTAAAATAACAGTTAAATCTATTGTTGAAGAAAATGTGGCAGATATAAATATGAATATTCCAAAAGAATATGAAACCATGTCGTTCGATGATTTAGTAAAGCAAATGGGTGGTTAAACTCATTAGTTTAAAATTAATCTTCGGGGTTTGCACCACGCCTAATCACTGGCATCCCTACAATTTTATAAACGTCATCAATTTGGTTTATGCTTCCATTTACTAAGTTACTTAATAAAATTATGGTAATATTTTGTTTGGTATCACGCAAAAATATATGCCTAAAACCATGCCACCAACCCGTGTGGTAAATTACTTTTTGGTTATGCAAACTATCGGTATAAATTCGCCAACCTAAGCCATAGCCAAAATATTTATTTTGAAGTTTACTGTGAGGCGAATATGCAGAATCAAGGGTTGTTTGGCTCAAAACCCTTCCGTTTCTTAAAGCTTGGTCAAAAAGATACAAATCGCCAAGGGTGCTGTAAATACCTTTATCTCCGGTAGTTCCATCTAAAAAATCTTGCCTTACAGATCGTCTCCAGTTACGGTCGTGACCAACTACATCAACGGGTATTTTTTCGTAAACGGTAGTAGAATACATGGCCGTATTTTTCATACCTAAAGGTTTAAAAATAGTTTCTTGCATGTGTTGGGCGAAAGGTTTTTTCGTAATTTTTTCAACAATTGCGGCCAAAATCATAAAATTAGTATTGTTATAATGGAACATACGGTTTGGCGGAAAATAAGGCTTTGGGTTGTATTGCGCAAATAGGCTCATCACATCAAAATTGCTCATTCCTTTATATTTTTGTTTCCATATTTTATCAGTAAAATAAACATAATTAATTAAGCCGCTGCGGTGCGAAAGCAACATTTCTAAAGTAATACCTGGGTAGGGGAAATCAGGAAAAAAATCCTGTACAGTTTGGCTCAATTTCAACTTTTTTTGTTCAACCAACATTAACACTGCAGTGCCTGTAAATGGTTTTGAAACCGAAGCTAATTGAAATTTAGAATTTATGGTTAACGAGTCGCGGTGCAAATAATCGGCCCAACCAAAAGCATTTTGGTAAATTATTTTCCCATTTTTTGCAATAAGTACGTTACCATTAAAGTTTCGGGTTTTATGAATGGTTTTAAAATACTCATCCAGTTTTTTGTCGGCATTGGCAGCAACATAAACCAAAAGTAAACTATCATTATACGGGGTTACTTTTAAGGCTTTGTAACTTTTATTTTTTTTATCTGAATTACAGGCATTTAAACTTATTATAGCTAAAAAGCCTACTAAAACCAATCTTATTTTAATCATATAAAATTTTTCATTCAAAAATCGAACCCGAAAATTAGAAAAATTTGGGTAATAGTTAGTATTATTTTTTTAAAATTTAATATAGAAGAGATTATAATTTGAGAAAACTGGCTTAAATTTGATTAAATCAAATTATTTTAAAAAACACAAAAACTTATTAAGCACTTTGTTTATTTTTACAAAAAAATAAAAATTATGGCATTACAAATTGGAGATCAGGCTCCAGCATTTACCCTGTTTAATTCCGAATTAAAAGAAGTTAGTTTAAGCGATTTTGCAGGCAAAAAAGTAATTATCCACTTTTTTCCGATGGCCTTTACGGGAGTTTGCACCACACAATTATGCACCATGCGTGATAATTTTGGTTTTTATGAGGGTTTAGATGCTGTTGTTTTAGGTATATCGGTTGATTCGCCTTTTACTTTAGCAAAATTTAAAGAAGAAAATAATTACCAATTCACACTTCTTTCTGATTTTAACAAAGAAACTTCGCAAGCTTATGACGCATTTTACGATACCTTTGTTTTTAACCTTAAGGGAGTTGCAAAACGAGCCGCATTTGTTTTAGATACCAACCATAAAGTAATTTACAGCCAAGTTTTAGAGTCGGCAGGTGATTTGCCTGATTTTGCAGCAATTGATGCGATTATAAAATAGGGGTTAAAATTACATTCACGGGCTATTTAAAATATATTTTAAACAAAATTTGTGGTTGTGGCGCAAAACCAATACTTTTGCACTCTAAATAAAAAAACAAATTTTTGGACCTGTGGCTCAACTGGATAGAGCACTTGACTACGGATCAGGAGGTTAGGGGTTCGAATCCCTTCAGGTTCACATTAAATACACATAAAGCCTTTTTGTATAACATTACAAAAAGGCTTTTTAAATTTAACCACACGCTTATGCTAAATTTAGTTCTTTTTGGCCCTCCAGGTGCAGGCAAAGGCACACAATCACAAAACCTAATAAAACAATATGGTTTAATGCATTTATCGACCGGCGATATTTTAAGAAACGAAATTTCCAATAATACCACTTTAGGCGTTGAAGCAAAAAAACTAATGGACGAAGGTTTATTGGTACCTGATGATGTAGTTATTGGTATGATTAGCAATAAATTAGATGCCAACAAAGATGCTAAAGGATTTATTTTTGATGGTTTTCCACGTACTGTTGCACAAGCACAAGCTTTAGATAATTTATTATCAACAAAAAACTCGAGCATTGCAGCAATGATTTCATTAGAAGTTGATAAAGTAGAACTAGAAAAACGTTTGTTGTTGAGAGGAAAAGATTCGGGCAGAATTGACGACCAAAACCCCGAAATTATTAAAAAACGAATTGAAGAATATGTGAATAAAACTGCTGTTGTAGCCAGTTTTTATGCATCACAAAACAAATTTTTTAGCGTAAATGGTATTGGTAATATTGAGGTTATTTTTGAAGATATTACCAAAGTGCTTGAAGGTTTAAATTAATTTTAAATTTTCAGTATAAGTAGGTATTAGCCGTTTTTTAGCGTTAACGATGGTAGCGGCATCCTTTTTATAAATGGTGGTTGGCCTAAGCCAACCACCATTTATAAAAAGATAAAGCGCACAGCGTGTTAAAACGCCCAAATAAAACTAAGTTTATATCAAACAAAACCAACTCCCTACTAACATTTAACTGCTTACCGCAAAGTACACTCCCATTCCCAAAAAAAATATGTCTCAATCAGGAAATTTCGTTGATTATGTAAAAATTTGTTGCCGATCTGGAAACGGAGGCGCAGGTTCGGCGTATTTGCACCGAGATAAAAAAACAAGTATGGGCGGCCCAGCAGGTGGCGATGGAGCCCGTGGTGGACACATTATTGTAAAAGGTAATGCACAATTATGGACTTTATTGCACCTTAAATTTCGTAAGCATATAACAGCTGGAAACGGTGGCGCAGGTGGTGCAACCATGAAATCGGGTAAAATGGGAGAAGACCAAATTTTGGAAGTACCCTTAGGTACCATTTTAAAAAATGCAGAAACCGGAGAAACCATTTTTGAAATTACCCACGATGGAGAGGAGAAAATATTAGTTGATGGTGGACGAGGAGGTTTAGGTAACTGGCACTTTAAATCGGCAACTAACCAAACCCCACGCTATGCACAACCTGGCGAGCCGGGTAAAGAAGAATGGAAAATTTTAGAACTTAAAGTACTTGCAGATGTTGGTTTGGTAGGATTTCCGAACGCTGGTAAATCAACACTTTTGTCGGTAATTACAGCTGCCAAGCCCGAAATTGGCGATTACCCTTTTACCACTATTGTGCCCAATTTAGGTATAGTGGCTTACCGTGGCAACAAATCGTTTGTAATGGCCGATATACCGGGTATTATAGAAGGTGCTTCGAAAGGTAAAGGTTTAGGTTTTAGATTTTTAAGGCATATAGAGCGAAATGCAGTTTTGCTTTTTATGATACCTGCCGATACCAACCGAACAATTAAAGAAGAGTATAGAATTTTACTAAACGAATTAGAAGTTTACAACCCCGAGTTGGCACAAAAACCTAAAGTGCTAGCCATAACAAAATCCGATTTGTTAGATGCCGAACTCCAAAAAGAAATACAAAAAGAACTCCCGGCAGGTTTACCGTCTATATTTATTTCGTCGGTAATGCAAAAAGGGATGCAAGAATTGAAAGATTTATTGTGGAAAGAGATTGTGTAATAATCTTAAAAATGCTTTTAAATTGTAACCTTAATTGTTAAGTTATAGTAACTTATTTTTTAAAAAATCTAAAACATTTACTTATTTTATAATAGGTGGCAATGTTTTGAAATGAAATAAATCGCCATATCTTATACGGGGGAACTCAGATCCTTAACATCCCACCAAAAAAATTATATCTCGCATTTTATAAATCCAATAAATAATCGTCTTTTTAACAATCCAATAATAAATTAAAAAATATGATATTTAACACAAAAAAAAGCTTTTTAACGCTTTCGCTGATACTTGCACTGGCATCATTAAATGCCCAAAATATTACCACACCACCTAGTTACAGTTACCCATTGTGGTTAAACGAAGCTTCGTTTTATCAAATCTATCCGCAAAGTTTTAAAGATACCGATGGTGATGGTATTGGCGATATTAAAGGTATGATAAAAAAAATACCCTACGTAAAATCTATAGGTGTTAATACGGTTTGGTTAAACCCTGTTTTTGCATCTTCTTTTAATGATGCGGGTTACGATGTTGACGATTTTTACAACGTAGACCCTCGCTACGGCACAAATGATGAGTTAAAAAATTTTATTACAAAGGCCCACGAAAGCGGGTTAAGGGTTTGTTTAGATTTGGTTGCAGGCCATACATCGAAAAACAATAATTGGTTCAAGAAATCTTCTAAAAATGAAGTTAATGAGTTTACCGACAGGTATATTTGGACAAACTCTAAAGCCATACAACCTAACGATTTTGTTTTAAGTTTTGATAGTAGAGAGGGTAATTATTTAAAAAATTTTTTTGACACCCAGCCGGCATTAAATTATGGCTACGCCAACCCCAACCCTTTAAAACCATGGGAACAATTACCAACCGCACCCGGACCAGTTGCAACCCGCGAAGCATTAAAAGATATTATTGCTTACTGGATGGATATGGGTGCCGATGGTTTTAGAGTTGATATGGCTTCATCGTTAATAAAAAATGACCCAACTTTTGTAGAAACTAATAAATTATGGGGAAATATTAGAAGCTGGTTTTCGGGAAAATACCCCCAAGGTGTTTTATTAGCCGAGTGGAGCAACCCCGAGCAAGCTATGAATGCTGGTTTTATGATGGATTTTATGATTCATTTTAACGCAAAAGGTTACCCATCTTTATTTTTTGAAGATAAAAATGTAGTTTTAAAAGGTACTCAAGCTCCATTTTTCTCGAAACAAGGCGGCACAATATCCGAGTTTTTAACCAGCTACCTTTACCAAAAAAAGCAAGTGGGCACTAAAGGTTTAATTGCTTTGCCTACTGCAAATCACGATTTTCAACGTTTAAATAGTGGTACCCGTAACTCCGATGATCAACTAAAAGTTGCTTTAGCATTTTTATTAACTTGGCCAGGTGTACCTTACATTTATTATGGCGACGAAATTGGTATGAAGTTTATAAGCACTATGTTGCCCGATAAAGAAGGTAGCGTTATACCACGTAATTTTGTGCCTTATTATGCCAACAGAGCGGGTACACGCACCCCAATGCAATGGGATGCAAGCAAAAACGCAGGTTTTTCTGATGCCGATATTACCCAACTTTATTTACCACAAGACCCCGATTTGCTAAACCGCCCTACAGTTGCAAAAGCCGAGAAAGATGAGTTTTCGGTATTAAATTTTACTAAAACGTTATTAAAACTTAGACAATCGGCAAAGGCATTAAATAACACTGGCGATTTAGAAATATTGTTGGGTAAAGATAAAATTTATCCGCTAATTTATAAACGTACCAATGGGGTTGATAGCTATGTAATATGTTTAAACCCTAAAAATAGTGGTGCACATATACAGCTTAAAGAAAAACTAATGTTAAAACCCATATTAGAACAAAATATGAGTATTGATAGTACTGAAGTAACTCGTAACGTTTTTATGGAGGGTGTAAGTTTTGGTATTTATAAAGTAATACCCCGAAAGAAATAAAATACTATTAAAAAAAGGGTTGTAAATTTATTCTTGCAACCCTTTTTCTACACTATCAAAATTTATTATTGGTTTCCGATAGTCGGATAATACTTGAATTTCTTAATCTATCATTTTGCCCAATTTGCAAGGTCTAAACCTTTTATTCGTTTAAAATGGTCGGTGTTGTTACTAATTAATTGCAATTCGCTTGTTATGCAAATGCCTGCAATTAAAGTATCTGAATGCCCAATTTCCATTCCTTTATTTCTAAGATTTGCTTGAATACCAGCTGCGGTTTTTGCCATACGCAAAGACAACGGTATAACTTTGTTTAATTCAACAAACTCCTCAAATTTGGATAATTGTTTTTTGGCATCTTTATACAAAAGTCCGTTAAGGATTTCATAATAAGTTATAATACTTAAATTAATGAATCCATATATGCTTAAATGCTCGTCCACCTTATTGATAACTTTAGGGTTTCCACGTAAAAATTCCGAAAGAATATCGGTGTCTAGCATTGAAAGTTTCATAATTCAATATTTCTGTCGAAAAGTTTATTTCTAGCTTGTTTAGTATGGTTTAGGAAATCTTCGTAATCGGTTTTACTTAAATCTCTAAAAATACCTCCAAAAGATAGTATTTTTTTTCGAACATTTAGGGTTGGATGAACTGAAGAAGGCGTAAGCGAATAAATAAATTGATGAAGTTCTTCTAGTCTATTAACTGGAACATCTTTTATTTCTTTTACTATTGAGTTAATTGTGAGCATTGTCGTAAAATTTATTAAAAGTAACGGGAATATTCTTATTTTAAAATTAATTGAATCTATGAATTAATATTTTGTATTAGGTAATTAAACTAACCGATAGATTTAAAATTACTATTAATCATTTATAATATGAAAAAATTATACCATATAACCTTAATCTCTGGCATGTAGTTGAAAAAACCTTCAACCTACCTCCATTGCTTGTACAAATTAATCAACCCATTGGTTGATGAATCGTGAGAAACAACTTCCACTTCGTTTTCTAATTCGGGTAAAATTTTGTTGGCCAATTGCTTGCCTAGTTCAACTCCCCATTGGTCGAAACTAAAAATATTCCATATTATACCTTGGGTAAATATCTTGTTTTCGTACATGGCAATTAGAGATCCTAAACTTCGAGGCGTGATTTTTTTAACCAAAATTGAATTGGTGGGGCGGTTACCTTCAAAAACTTTAAACGGAGCTAAGGTTCCTATCTCTGCATCAGTTTTTTTACTTGCAACCAATTCGGCAATAACTTCTTCTTTGGTTTTACCATTCATTAAAGCCTCTGTTTGTGCAAAAAAGTTAGAGAGCAACATATTATGGTGCTGCCCTAATGGGTTGTGCGATTGTGCAGGGGCAATAAAATCGCAAGGAATAAGTTTTGTGCCTTGGTGTATCAATTGGTAAAAAGCGTGTTGACCGTTGGTACCAGGTTCGCCCCAAATAACTGGGCCGGTTTGGTAGTTAACTTTTTCGCCGTTTCGGTTTACGTATTTGCCATTACTTTCCATATCGCCTTGTTGAAAATAGGCTGCAAAACGGTGCAAATATTGGTCGTAAGGTAAAATGGCTTGGGTTTCGGCTTCAAAAAAGTTATTGTACCAAACTCCCAAAAGGGCTAAAATTACAGGTATGTTTTCTTCGAAAGGAGCATCTTTAAAATGATTATCCATTTGGTGTGCGCCTAACAACAGCTCTTCAAAGTTTTTAAAACCTACTGATAAAGCAATGGGCATACCAATGGCACTCCAAATAGAATAGCGGCCGCCCACCCAATCCCAAAAGCCAAACATATTTTGGGTATTGATACCAAAATCGGCAACGGCCTTAGCATTGGTAGATAGGGCTGCAAAATGTTTGGCTACATCACTTTCATTTGCACCACTTTGTAAAAACCAATTGCGGGCACTTATTGCATTGCTCATGGTTTCTTGAGTGGTAAACGTTTTTGATGCTACCAAAAACAAAGTAGTTTCGGGGTTTAATTTTTTTAGCGTTTCTACTATATGGGTAGCATCAACATTAGAAACAAAATGTAGGTTGAGGTGGTTTTTGTAAGCTTTTAAGGCTTCGGTTACCATAACAGGCCCAAGGTCGGACCCGCCAATGCCAATATTTACCACATCGGTAATGGGTTTGCCAGTATAGCCTTTCCAATTTCCAGATATTATTGCGTCCGAAAAAATCTCCATTTTTGCTAACACTTCGTTTATTTCGGGCATTACATCTATACCTTCAAAATAAACTGGCGTGTTGCTTCGGTTACGTAATGCAGTGTGTAATACGGCTCTATCTTCGGTTTGGTTAATTTTTTCGCCAGCAAACATCGCCTTTATGGCATCGCTTACGCCACACTCTTTAGCCAACTGAACAAGTAAAGCCATTGTGGTATCGTTTATCCTGTTTTTAGAATAATCTAAATGTATATCGTTAAACAAAATCGAAAATTTTTCGAATCTTTTTCCGTCTTTTTTAAACAAATCGGCAAGGTGTTGTTCCGATATTTCTACTAAATGGTTAGATAAGTATTGATAGCTGGGTGTTTGGGTAAAATTTATTGTAGGTAACATAGCAATTTAGTGGTTTTAAGCGTACTAATATACAGGTTTATGAAGTTATGGTACAAGCTTACGCACTAAAACTTAACTATTTTACTGAAAAAAATACTGGGTTTAGCAATGAAAAATGTTCTAAAATATTAAAAAAAAGTCGCTTCTTTTTACAATGGAAGCGACTTTTGTACAAATTTTATTTTAAACTAATACCTTTAACCAAAAGTTTTAAGATAAAAAATTCTTAATATTTAAAATCGCTCAAAAGCAGTAAAGTAAAAATTACCCTCAATTTCTGCATTTTCATTAGAGTCGGATCCGTGTACTGTGTTGGCATCAATAGATTTTGCGTATTTGTTGCGTAATGTACCTACTTCGGCTTTTGCAGGGTCGGTAGCTCCAATTAAGGTTCTAAAATCATCTACTGCATTATCTTTTTCTAAAATAGCAGCAACAATTGGCCCTGATGACATAAACGAAACTAAATCGTTATAAAACGGCCTGCCAGCGTGTACAGCGTAAAATTTACCCGCCATTTCGGCACTTAGTTGCGTATATTTCATAGCTACAATTTTAAAACCAGCGGCAGTAATATCGTTTAAAATCGACCCAATGTGTTGGTTAGCAACACCATCAGGTTTAATCATTGTAAATGTTTTATTAGTTGTCATTTTATAATTTATTAAAATCTGCTCAAAATTAGTTATTTAATGTTAAATTTTAATTGCTTTTATGATGTTGCTATCTTTTGTTTAACTTCGCAACATCAAAAAAACAAATGATTAGTTTAGATACTTTAAAAGATAAATTAGCTACGCCTTGTAATATTGTAATTACCACGCACCACAAACCAGATGGTGATGCAATGGGTTCTTCATTAGGTTTGTATAATTATTTGATACAAAAAGGCCATCACGTTAAAGTAATAACCCCAACCGATTATCCTTTTTTTTTACAATGGTTACCCAACAATCCCGAGGTTATTATTTACACCGAGCATCAAACCCAAAGCAATCTTTTAATTAAAAATGCCGATTTGATTTTTTGTTTAGATTTTAATTCGCTTTTGCGGATAAATCAAATGGGTGTAGAAGTAAAAAGCTCGTCGGCTTTAAAAATAATGATCGACCATCATTTAGAGCCTGAAGATTTCGACGATTTTAGGCATTGGAGCATTACAGCTTGCGCTACTGCACAATTGGTTTACGATTTTATAGTAAATCATTTAAACGAACGAGAATTAATTAACAGCGACGTAGCAACCTGTCTTTATTTAGGTATAATGACAGATTCTGGCTCGTTTAGATTTCCAACTGTTACATCAGATTTACATCGTATAGTTGCCGATTTAATAGATTTAGGCGCAAACAACTCTCGTATACACCAATTGGTTTACGATAATGCTTCGGAAGAACGACTACGTTTTTTGGGCTATTGCCTAAGCAATAAATTAGAGGTGCTACGCGAATTTAACACCGCACTTATTACAGTTAGCCAAGCCGATATTAATAAATTTAATATACAAACTGGCGAAACCGAAGGAATTGTAAATTATGCACTTTCTATTAATGGTATTAAATTAGCCGCATTTATTACCGAACGCAAAAACGAGATTAAACTTTCATTACGCTCTACCGGAGATTTTCCGGCAAACGAAATATGCAAAAAATACTTTAATGGTGGTGGGCATCGCAATGCATCGGGAGGGCAATCTAATGATACTTTAGCTGCTGTAACTGCACAATTTAAAGCTATATTACCCGAGTATAAACACTTACTTTTACAATAATTTAGATAAAAATCAATATAAAATAAAAATGAAAAAACAATTTATAATAATTGCAGTAGCAGCCCTAGGTTTTGCTGCTTGTAAAGGAGGTTTACAAAAAGGCCCCGCAGGTTTAGAATATACTATTAATGAAGATGCCAAAGGTGATTCTATAAAAGTAGGAGATTTTATTAGCTTAAATATTATTGCTAAAACCGAAGCCGATTCTGTTTTATACAACTCCTACGAAACCGGTCGCCAGTCGCAAACCTTAGTACCAAAATCAATGTACGATGGCGATTTATTTTACGCAATAATGAAACTTACCAAAGGCGATAGCGCAACTATAAAAATTAATGTAGACTCGGCCGAGAAAAAAGGTCAACCTCGCCCACCGGGTATAAAAGGCAAATACATTGTTTATAACCTTAAAATAGTGGAAGTTATTAAAAAAGATAGCACTAAAGAAAAAGAGTTTCAAGATAAAATTACTGCCTTTTTTAAAACCGAAGCAGATAAAGAGAAAAAAGGTGAAGCTGGCAAAATAAGCAAATACATTGCTGATAACAAATTTGTTACTGTTAAAATGCCCTCGGGATTACAAATTGTAAACACTGTAGAAGGTACTGGCGATAAACTAAATGTGGGCGATAGCGTAATGCTAAATTATACAGGCAAATTAACATCAGGTAAAGTTTTTGATACCAGCCTAGCCGATGTAGCAAAAGCAAATAAAACTTTTAATCCTCAACGCCCATACACTACACTAAATATGTTAATTGGTTTAGGTAAAGTAATTAAAGGTTTTGATGAAGGTGTGATGCAAATGAAAAAAGGTGGTAAATCAATCCTTATCATTCCATCAGCATTAGCTTACGGAGACCAAGGTATGCAAGGTGGCATGATTGGCCCGTTTAGCCCTTTAGTATTCGAAATTGAATTGGTAAATGTTATACCTGGTAAAGGTGCACCTGTTGCTTTGCCTGTTGCCCCTAAAAAATAAGATTGTAATTCAAATAAAAAAAATCCCCTTTGTTTTTTGCAAAAGGGATTTTTTTTTGAATTTTAAAAATAAGCGTTTAATAAACCGTGGTAACATCGGTTATTTGCCACCCCCTATTGCTATTTGATAACGATACATAATTTTCTTTTGTAAAACCGTCGTATTTCATTTTAACTTTTATCACACAAAAATTATCATCGGCGCTAATAGTTTCATATTCGGTTTTACAATTTTGTTTTACATAACCAACTTTTCTAATAAAATCTAACTCTTCGGTTTTACCATGGCTAATTAATTTACCGTTTCGGGTTGTGTTAAATTTTACGTTATCGGCTAAAAGGGTTGCGTACTCTTTTGTGTTTCCATTGTTAGCCATATCTAAATAAGCATTAATAGTAAACTCAAGCGTAGCTTTAGGTTTGTTAGGTGTAGTAGCATTAGCCACAAAAACAGTTGCAAGTATTAAAGTTGCAAACAATAATAATTTTAAATTTTTCATAATTTTATTTTTAATGTTTATAATTTATAATAGTTAGATGCAGATTAAAAGAAAATGTTGCACCTTACTAAAAAAAACTCCGAATAATTTTTTTTGAAAACACCTTTATGAAAAATAATTTAATACTAACAAGAGTAATATCACTAGATGTTTTTAGAGGAATAACCGTAGCAGCCATGATACTGGTAAATAATCCTGGCAGCTGGAGCAGTATTTATTGGCCGCTAAAACATTCGGACTGGAATGGTTGTACCCCAACCGATCTTATTTTTCCATTTTTTTTATTTATTGTAGGAGTGGCTATCGTTTGTGCCTTAAACAATTTAAAACATACAATCCCACCCAAACAGCTTATAAATAAGATATTAAAACGTGGTTTCATAATTATTGGTTTAGGCTTGTTTCTAAATCTTTTCCCTTACTTTGATTTTGCCCATGTGCGGATACCTGGCGTTTTACAGCGTATTGGTGTGGTTTACATAGTTTGCGCTATTTTATTTCTAAAAACCACTAGGCAAACCCAATATTTTATTTTTTGGTTGCTAATTATTGGATACTATTTATTGATGACTTTTGTACCTGTACCAGATTTTGGAAGATCAAATTTAGACAAAGAAACCAATTTAGCCGCTTGGGTGGATAGGCTGATACTTACCCAAAACCACACTTGGAAACAAACGGTTACTTGGGACCCTGAAGGTGTTTTAAGTACTTTACCAGCATTAGCTAGTGGTGTTTTTGGTATGATAGTAGGTTGTATAGTTACCGCCGAAAAAAAGGCCAGTCTGGAAAGTACATTACGCTTAATTTATCACGGTATTATAGCAATTATTTTAGGTATATGTTTCAATTTCTTTTTCCCGTTAAATAAATCGTTATGGACTAGTTCTTTTGTTTTATTTACAAGTGGTTTAGCAACAGTTTGTTTTTCAATTCTATATTGGCTAATAGATGTAAAAAAATATAAAATAGGTGTTCAATTTTTTTTAGTTTTTGGGCTAAATGCAATAACGGTATTTTTTGGATCGGCAATAATTGCAAAATTGTTAAATATACCTTGGTTAGAAAAAAATGGAGAAACTATAGGTGCAAAGCAGTGGCTTTATCAAACATTTTTTATACCATATTTTAACAACCCTTACTTGGCATCGTTAGCTGGTGCTTTAACTTTTGTATTTATATGGTATGGGGTACTTTGGGTTATGAGTAAAAAAAATGTGTTTATAAAAATTTAATAATTTAACATAGGCCAATATGCTAATTTAAGTTGTTGGCCATCAAAAACAGCATACGAATTAAAGTTTACCCACTCGCCCAAATTTACATAATGTGCATTTTCACCAATGTTAACATCTATTGGGTAATGCCTGTGCCCCATTATAAAATAATCGAAATGTTTGCCTTGGTTACTTAAAGTTTCTCGCAAATTTGTAATCCAATTTAGTTCTATGGCTTCAAATTTTCTTTCGTTTCGTTTAGCTAATTTACTTTTACTGCTCCAATAATTAGCTAAACCAACACCCAAATTTGGGTGTGCCCAAGCAAAAAGAAATTGGCAAAATTTACTTCTAAATATTTTTTTTAATAATTTATAACCTTTATCACCTTTACCAATTCCATCGCCATGGTGTAAAAAAAACTTTTTGCCGTTACGTTCAATTTCTAATTCGTTTGATATAACATTAAGATTAAATTCTTTTTCGAAATAGTTAAAAACCCACATATCGTGGTTGCCTTTAAAAAAGTAGAGTTTTATTCCAGCATCATTAAGTTCGGCTAGTTTTCCTAAAAATCTAATATATCCCTTAGGTATAACGGTTGCGTACTCAAACCAAAAATCAAAAACATCGCCCATTAAAAACACTTCTAGGGCATCGTGTTTTATAAAATCTAACCAAGCTATAATTCTTCGTTCTCGCTCTCTACTTAAATCGTAAGATGGTGCACCAAGATGAAAATCGGAGGCAAAATATATTTTTTTATTATTGTTCACTTTTTAAAATATCTGTAAAACTAAAAATTTTATCCTATAATTTTGAGTTAACGTAATTGTTAGTTTAAGTATTAATCTAAAATATTATTCTTTTAAGGCTGAAAGTAAAGTACTTTAAGTCATTTTATAAATAACTGTGTTTCAATATGTGTTCTATGGTTTTAAACGATTGGCTTAAAAAGCAACAAAAAAAAATCTGGCTAGTATTACCAGCCAGACTTTTTATTTTCATTATAAATTCTACTATTTTTTCTCTTCTTCTTTCACTTCTTCAAACTCAACATCGGTAACGCTATCTGCACTGTTAGTAGCTTGTTGACCCGTATCTCCAGCATTTTCACCTTGTGCATCACCACCTGCTTTGTACATCTCTTCCGATGCTACAGCCCAAGCGGCGTTTAAAGTTTCGGATGCGGCATCAATATCGGCAAAGTTACGGCTAGCATGTGCTTCTCTCAATTTAGTTAAGGCATCTTCGATAGGTGCTTTTTTATCAGCTGGTATTTTATCGCCATATTCTTTTATTTGTTTCTCGGTCGAGAATATCAAAGCATCGGCACCATTAATTTTATCAGCTTCTTCTTTTGCTGCTTTATCCGATTCGGCATTTTGCTCAGCCTCTTCTTTCATTTTTTTAATATCAGCATCAGATAAACCCGATGAAGCCTCAATTCTAATTTTTTGCTCTTTACCAGTTGCTTTATCTTTTGCAGCTACGTGTAAAATACCGTTTGCATCAATATCAAAAGTAACTTCAATTTGCGGTACACCACGTGGCGCAGGTGGCAAACCATCTAAATGGAAACGACCAATAGTACGGTTATCTTTTGCCATTGGGCGTTCGCCTTGTAAAATGTGTATTTCTACAGTTGGTTGGCTATCAGATGCTGTTGAGAAAGTTTCCGATTTTTTAGTTGGGATGGTTGTGTTGCTTTCAATTAATTTTGTCATTACACCGCCCATAGTTTCAATACCTAAGCTAAGTGGAGTAACATCTAACAACAATACATCTTTAACTTCGCCAGTTAAAACACCACCTTGTATAGCTGCACCAATAGCAACTACCTCATCGGGGTTTACACCTTTAGATGGTGCTTTGCCAAAGAATTTTTCTACAGCTTCTTGTATAGCTGGTATACGGGTACTACCACCTACTAAAATAATTTCGTCGATATCGCTAGTTGATAAACCAGCATTTTTTAATGCTGATTTACAAGGTGCAATAGTACGGTTTATTAAATCGGCAGCTAAAGACTCAAATTTTGCTTTAGATAAGTTACGTACCAAATGCTTTGGTCCTGTAGCATCGGCAGTAATGTATGGTAAATTAATTTCGGTTGAGGTTGAATTAGAAAGCTCGATTTTAGCTTTTTCGGCAGCTTCTTTTAAGCGTTGTAAAGCCATTGGGTCTTTTACCAAATCCATACCAAACTCGGTTTTAAACTCGGTAGCTAACCAGTCAATAATAACTTGGTCAAAATCATCACCACCTAAATGCGTATCGCCATCAGTAGCTTTAACTTCAAAAACACCATCGCCAAGTTCTAAAACCGAAACGTCATGCGTACCACCACCACAATCAAAAACAACAATTTTCATGTCTTTCGATGTTTTGTCTAAGCCATAAGCTAAAGCAGCTGCGGTAGGTTCGTTGATAATTCTACGCACTTTTAAACCAGCAATTTCGCCAGCTTCTTTGGTTGCTTGGCGTTGCGCATCGTTAAAATAAGCAGGAACGGTAATAACGGCTTCGGTAACTTCTTGTCCTAAATAATCTTCTGCAGTTTTCTTCATTTTTTGAAGAATCATAGCCGAAAGTTCTTGAGGGGTATATTTTCTATCGTCAATTTCAACACGTGGGGTGTTGTTATCGCCTTTTACAACTTTATAAGGTACACGAGTAAGTTCTTTTGCAACTTCGTTAAAGTTGTTTCCCATAAAACGTTTAATAGAATAAATCGTTTTTGTAGGGTTTGTAATTGCTTGGCGTTTTGCGGGGTCTCCAACTTTACGTTCGCCACCTTCAACAAAAGCAACAATCGAAGGGGTTGTACGTTTTCCTTCGCTGTTGGCAATAACCACAGGCTCGTTACCTTCCATTACCGAAACGCATGAGTTGGTTGTTCCTAAATCGATACCAATAATCTTTGACATAATGTATATATTTAATTAATATTTATATTCGTTAACCTTGCTTAACAAGCCTTGTGCCAAGCAATAATTGTCAGCAAAAAAATAGAATATGTTTATTAGTAATCATAAATAAGGCATAAACGGGTTAATTTTTGGTGACAAGTTGACAGACTTTAATCCATCTTTCTCAAAAAGGATATGGCAATTATTTAGCTCAATCAAACTCCTTAATTCAAAATTACAAGAGCAGGAACAATAATTGTTTAAGTAAACAGTAGTGTTAAACTTCCAATAAATTACTATTGGGATTTTAGCATTTTTAACTTTATTAAAATTATATATGACAATTAAAAAGCGATTAGGCATTTGGATGGATCACTCAAATGCACATTTATTAGAATTTGCATCAGAGAATATGAATGCTGATGTATTAGAATCAAATTTTACGCATCAAGACAAACAAGAAGTATTGGGCAGAAGCGAACACGTAATGCACAATAAAGAACAAAACGAACAAGCAGCTTTTTATAAGGATTTAGGTAAAGCCATTTTAAATTATGATGAGGTGTTGTTGTTTGGCCCTACCAATGCTAAATTAGAGTTGTTAAATGTGCTAAAAGCCGACCATCAGTTTGATCATATTAAAATTGAAGCTTTATCTGCCGATAAAATGACTGATAATCAAGAAATTGCTTTCGTTAAAGATTATTTTACAAATCAGTAATCTTATAAACTTTAATTTAAATCCAATACATTGAAAAAGAATGTATTGGATTTTTTTGTGTTTTGTAATTGTAATGAAATTTTAAAATTTTAATTTTTCTGTTTAAATGCTGAGTTAATACAATAAAATCTAAAGTTGGAATTTTGTTGAGTTAAGGTTTAAAGAACAGTTTTGTGGTTATATTAGAATATATTGTTTTGAAATCCTTAAACACAAAAACAATTAATTTGCTCTTATAGCCTTTAAGCGCTTGTATATTTTTTATTATAATGATTTACAATATAGTATATTTGTGTATTAAACTCAAAATTATGAATACTTCATTTACATTAAGCTTATCTGAATTAGACGAAAATTTTTTAAATACAATAAAAACTATCTTTAAAAAAGAAAGAGAAATAATTATAAATATTTCGGGAATTGATGATTTTGAATTAAATAAACCCGAAACAAATGAAAATTACATTAAACGCTTATTAAAAGCTAAAGAGAATTTAAAAAACGGTAAAGGCTTAGCATATTCTGAAGCTGAACTTAATAAATTGTATGTTGACACTATACAATAACTATGCGCAAAACTATTTTTGAACCTGAAGCATTAGAAGAATTTATAAATTGGGGTATATACGATAATAGAAAATTTAAAAAAATATTTGAATTGTTAAAAGATATTGCTAGAACTCTACACGAGGGGATAGGTAAACCCGAAGCTCTTAAAAATCAACTATCGGGATTATGGTCGAGAGGAATTGATGAAAAACACCGTTTAGTTTGTTTTATAAACAGCAATAATGATATTGAAGTACTTACCTGTAAAGGGCACTATTTAGATAAATAATTTGATTTACTGATTAGTGGTCAGTATTATGTAATTAATAAGCTTAGTTTATTTACACTCATTAGTGACGCTGAAAAAGCTTAACAATACCAGAGCATAGATTTAACTATGCAACTTTACAAACGTTGCTTATTTACCCTCACAAGTGACGCTGAAAAAGCTTAAAACTTGGAAAGCGAGGGACATAATTCAAAAATAAGTAATTTGGTTAATTATTTAGTCAGAGACTAAATCTTATTTGCCAATCCGTAGTCCCCAACATCGCAATCAAGGCTTCAGACTACGTACAGGGGGTTTGATTTACAAATATCAGTTAAGCACAAGTTTCAAACTTGCGCCAGTAATTCGGTGTGTGGTGCAAACTATGCGCCATGGGGGGATATTATCTAATTTATTGGATCAAACCATTTCTCATTTTTCATTACTTCAATTAAGTGACTTAAAGTAATTTTTTTAATTTCTTGATTTTTTGCCTTTTTAAAAAAAAAATTGAACGGATTAAATATTTCTAATTCACAATATTTTTCGTAGTCGATAGTAGTGTGTTGTATTTTAAACTTTTTAAAAAATGCTTCAAGAAACTCTTTTTTGTCGTCTCCATAGATTTTAAAATCATCTAAGGATTTTTCTTTAGTGATTTTATTAATATCATATGACAAAAATCTACTTAAAAAGCTACTTAACTCTTTGAACTCATTTACCATAAAATATTTATTTAGTAATGTTATTATAAATTGATTGAGTATTATAAAATGTTTTACCTATATCATAAGTTAGAACACCCCAGCCTACTACTGGTATGCTTCTACCCATAAATCTACCTAAAACGTTTGTAAACTTTAACGTTAATTTACTTGAAATAGTAGGTAGTCTAAAACCCATTTTTTGTGGTAATAATTTCGAGAGATTTTTAGAAAGATAAGAAGTTCCCTTTGAGGCACCTTCCATTTGAAAAGGTTTATCAATTAAACCCATACCATCAATCCCTGCTGCTAAAGCTACTAAATCTTTAATACCAAATTGCTCAGCAGCTTGGTCAGTAAAAATGTCTTTATTTCTACTTTTATACTTTAAAAAAGTGAGTTAAAATTTTGATAATCAATTAATTAAATGTATATTTAGGCATAATATGTACGAAGATAGTAATTGACAAT
>JAYULE010000028.1:0-5026 GCA_043763845.1 Sphingobacteriales bacterium | reverse complement strand
TTGATTTGTAAATTTTTAATAATTTTTACGCAATAAAGCTAAATAATAATTTATTGCCACAAAATTATTGTGTAATTATTGATGGTAAAATTTATATTAGCACATTAAATAGGTAGCGTTAACGATTCTTGCCTACCGGCAGGCAGGGAGGCGGCATCCTTTTTATCAATTTGCAGCTGGCTTAAGCCAGCTGCAATTGATAAAAAGATATAGCCGAAAGCGTGTTACTTTGCCTACCGGCAGGCAGGAAACGCCCAAACCTTATTTATAAAACCATGTTTACGCGTATTATGTTACTAAAAATTTTATTTTATTTAATGATTGTATGTGTTTTTGCTTCGTGTAAAAACAACAAAAACTACCAATCTAATTTTACCAACCCTAAACTATTAATACAAACGGTTAAAAAACTTAACGATGTAGTTTTAGACAATAATTTTCCGCCTCCAATAGCATCTCGTAATTATGCTTATGCAAACATTGCAGCGTACGAAACCTTTTGCGGAGGCAACAAAAACTATAAAAGTTTGGCTGGGCAAATAAAAAGTTTGTCTGTTTTACCCAAGCCTGATAGTACCAAAACCTACGATTTTAACTTTGCAGCTCTAATATCGCTATGCAATGTGGGCAATGCAGTTACTTTTCCAGCTGGTTCGTTAGATAGTTATGTTGCCGAGTTAACCCACCTAGCCGATAGTACGGGAATGCCAAGTGACGTTTTAGAAAACTCGTTGGCTTATGCCGATACGGTATCAAAGGTGGTTTTAAAATGGAGTAAAAAGGATAATTATTTGCAAAGCCGAAGTATGCCGGCTTACACCGTTACCAATAATGACGGCACATGGATACCTACCCCTGCCGCTTACGCAACCGCGGTTGAACCACATTGGGGACAAATTAGAACTATGGTTTTAGATAGCAGCAGGCAGTTTTTACCACCACCACCATACCAATTTGATGTTAAAAATAAAAACAGTGCTTATTATTTAGAGGTGCAAAAACTAATTGATGCATCCAAAAAACTTACCGATGAACAAAAACACATCGCCTTGTTTTGGGACGATAACCCTTTTAAATTAAACGTTTACGGGCATGCCATGTTTAGCACCAAAAAGTTTTCGCCCCCGGGGCATTGGATGAATATTTGTGGTATAGCAAGTATGCAGGCTAAGGCCGATTTTGGTACCACTTTAACAGGTTATACCAAAACGGCTATCGCACTTTTTGATGGCTTTGTTTCTTGTTGGCAAGCAAAATACGCTTATAACACTGCCCGGCCCGAAACGGTAATAAATAAATACTTTGATAAAAATTGGTTACCTTATATACAAACGCCACCTTTCCCCGAATATTCGGCAGGTCATCCAACCATTTCAGCCGCAGCCGCCGAAGCATTAACAAGTGTGTATGGCGATAATTTTGCGTTTACAGATACTTCGGAAGAGCCTTTTGGTATTAAGAAAAGGGCTTTTACTTCGTTTAGGCAAGCTGCAAGCGAAAATATTGATGCCAGATTTTATGGTTTAATACATTTTGAATACTCTTGCATTATAGGCAATGCTAGTGGTAAACAAATTGGCAATCTTGTGGTTAGTAAACTACAAATGAAAATAAAATAAATATTATGTTTTGGTACGAAGAAGATGTTAAACGGTTAGAGAACAAACAAAATACTGAAATAAAACAACCTTACACCATTTTTTATGGTAGTTCATCAATACGACTTTGGCAAACTTTAGAAGATGATTTTAAAGATTTAAATGCTATAAATTTAGGTTTTGGTGGATCAACCTTGGCGGCTTGTGTTTGGTTTTTTGATAGGATTTTTTCACCTTACCAACCCGAAAAAATTGTTATTTATGCAGGTGATAATGATATAGGAGATGGTAAAAGACCCGAAGAGGTTTTTACTTGTTACCAAGAATTGGTAATACTTATCCAGAAAAAATATGGTAACATTCCTTGTTATTTTATATCATTAAAACCTAGCTTTAGGAGGTGGAATTTAATTGAGAGCTTTAAGTATGCAAATAGTTTAATAGAAAATGAGATTATAAAAAACAATAGCAATTGGCATTTTATAAACATATTTGATGATATGATTGACGCACAAGGATACCCATTAAAACCATACTTTGATGATGATGGTTTACATTTAAGTGCCCAAGGGTATTTAGTTTGGGAAAAAGCGGTACAAGAAGCTTTTGCAACAACATACACTAAAATTTAATATTAAATTAATCTAACATAGTTAGCTTTAACCAAAATGATTAGGAATTACCATAAGTGGCACAGTAATGCTTTAAACAAAGAAATGGAGTTGCTAGTTTTTGGCCATACAGGTGCTGCTGTTTTGTTTTTTCCTACACGTGGGGCAAGGTTCTACGATTACGAAAATTGGGGCGTACTAGATCATTTAGAAACTAATATTAATGCTGGGCAACTGCAAATATTTTGTGTTGATAGTGTAGATAGGGAAAGTTTTTATAGTAGAGATAAAAATCCTGAAGAAAAAATTGAACGCCATTTACAATACGAAAAGTATATAATTAAAGAGGTTATTCCTTTTATTAATAAACAAAACCCCAAAGCGTATAAAATTGTTGCTGGTTGCAGTATGGGTGCTTTCCATGCTGTAAATATTGCCTTTCGCCATCCTAAATTATTTAATAAGGTTGTAGGCATGAGCGGCCGGTACGATTTAACTAAACAAATGGGCGATTTTAATGATCTTCTAAATGGTTTCTTTAACGATACTATTTATTTTAACACTCCCAACCAATTTTTAAATAACTTAAACGATAATAAAATTTTAACCGCTATACGTAAACTTGATATTACCATTGCCATTGGGCAAAACGATGCTTTTTTAGAAAACAACAATCACCTTAATCAAATTTTAAATAACAAAAGTATTAATCATAAATTTATTATTTGGGAACAAGAGGCACACAAACCTCCATTTTGGAAAGAAATGGTGATCTTGTATTTTTAAATTTTATTATAATATTTTACAAATAAATTTAAATTGTGTGTGCGTGTAATTATTAATTCTAAATACAATAATTATTCTGTTACTACCGTAAATTTAATACACTTAAAAGTGGCAAATACATTTAAAATGTTGTCTTAAAATATTTTATTTATCTGTATAAATAAATCTTTTAGAATTGCTTAAAACGACAAATTAAGCTCATAATAATAAACTTTGCTCAGAATAAATTGGGGTTTTGTCAATGTGGGCTCAACTAAATGTATTAAAAGCCGATTTTTTCAGCCGTTATACCCAACAAAATTGCTCTAGGGTCTTTTGCTTTAAGGCTTCGTAATAGAAGCTCACGTTTTTATTTATCATCGTTTAAACTGTGTTTCAAAGTTCTAAATTTTTAAACTTTGACACAGATTATTTTACAGCCTCTAATTGTGTAGTTTTTTAGGATGGCGATAACGCTAACTTAATACACCAGCTTAAAAAGCTAAAAGGGCAAATAGTATTACAATTATTTGTTTGTAGTTTTTTGGTCGAATTATTTAGTTATAATCAAACATTTACCTTTTTATTTTCTTTTTGAATTAAAATACTTTATGGAGTTAGAACTAGATAAACTAAGGCAGGTTGGCGACCCAATTGCCGATAACTTTGTTAGCATATATTTTGGAAATTATCAAAAAAAAGAAATAGTGCAAACCGCTTTAAATCAGCTTAATTTAAACAGCGATTGGCCTAATTTTTTACAAGCCATACCCGAAGCCATTTGGTTTGATACCGAGATGATTAATATTATAACCCCATCTAAAAAAATATTATATAATGCTGTAGTTTTTTATAAGGCCAAAGAACCCTACATTTTGCAACTGCTAGGCCTTTTATCATTACCATACTGTTATGCTGCTGCCGATGGCGCAAAAGTGCTTTACAATACCGAACGTATGTATAAAGACGTTGCAAAAAGATTAGAAGAAACGGCCATTTTTATTAAAAAAGTAATGTGTAGTAACGCTTTTGAAAGCAATGGGGCAGGGCTGGTAGAAATTTTTAAAGTACGATTAATACATGCCGCTGGGCGGTTTTATCTTCTAAAAACTAATTGGGATTTAACACTAGGTGTTCCCATAAACCAAGAAGATATGGCAGGTACCAACCTTTCTTTTTCGTTAATTATTATTAGAGGGTTGCGCAAAATGGGTTTTGCAATTAGCGAAATACAACAAACCGCGTATTTAGAATATTGGAATTATATAGGTCAAATTTTAGGTTTAAACCCTAAATTATTACCTAAAAACGGAAAGGACGCTTATTTATTAGAACTGCTTATAAGTAAACGTCAATTTAAAAAATCTAACGAAGGGCAAATTCTTACGCAATCTTTATTGAAATGTTTTTACAGCCTAAATACACAAGACGAAATAAAAAACGAAGAAATACCTAAATTTATGCGGTATTTATTAGGAAACCAAGTTGCCGATATTTTAGATTTACCCAAGGGCGAGTTTTCGGCATTTAAACAAACCATGCTAAAATTTAAAGTTTTGTTTGGCTAGCACTTTAGGTATTAGCTTCAAGTAATAAACACAAAAGTTTATTACTTGAAGCCATGATATAATTTTAAAAAACCTACAATTATTTTACCTTAACAATCTAATTAAATATCTTACTGCTATAAATAAAATATTGGCCTGGGGTTAAAGTTTTAGATAAAGTACCCAAAACGTTTAGGATACTTCCCGAAACAAAATCTGTCCATTGGCCGTTTGTTGGGAATTCTATGATGGCTGTTCTATCTATCACATCAAAATTACCTACCACAACCACATTATTATCAGCACTTTTTAAGGTAATGGTTTTTACAGCCCCGTTTAAATTGTATTGTATGTTTGAGGTATTAAAAACTTCGTTTTTGGTTTTTAATTTAATGAGTTTAGCAAACACCGCATATAAATTTTTGCGTTGGTTTACAGCTTTATAATTCCATAAAATAGGTTTTTTGCCAGTACGTCCGTTTTCGTTGATAGAAATATCGTAACC
>JAYULE010000027.1:0-5032 GCA_043763845.1 Sphingobacteriales bacterium | reverse complement strand
ATTTCTTCAGCAGTTTCGTTGGTTTTGTAAGCACCAAAAAGTGATTGCAAAGATTTATTGCTACTGTTTTCTCCCTCTATTAAAGAAAGGCTAAGTTTTGAAATCAAATCAAGCTTACTATCTGCATTTAAGGTTTTTAAAAAATCAAAATAGTAATCGGCATTGCTAGTATTTTGTTTTTGAGAATGCATAATTGTTAAATTTACTTTAAAACATTTTATAGAAGAAATGAGTGATTAAACTTAATGACAGTACTAACAACTAAATGTGCAACTACCTGCCAAGCATTAACTACGCATTACAAATATAAAATTTTAACCCCAAATCAATACTTAAAAAATGTATTGTGGGGATAAAAGGGAAAAATATAACCCCGCCAAATTGTGTCGTATCTAAGAATTACCTTTGGTTTACTAAATATAAGAAATATGGCTTTAAAAGATTCTATCACACGCATTAACGCAATTATCAATAAATTACGCAATGGCCTAGCAACCCTAAAGCAAATGGCTAGCTATTTAAGTTTACAGGAAGAGTTGCTAGATTATAAATTGGTAACCTCCCCTCGCACTTTTAAACGAGATTGCGAAGACATTTTATCGCTCTACGGGATAGAAATTGAATTTAATTTTTCGAAAAAGCAATACGCCATTATACAAAACGGCCAACCCGAAGTCAACAACAGAATGCTAGAAGCTTTTGACATCAGTAATGCTTTAAAACTAGCCGATGGTTTTTCTAAGCTGATACATTTTGAGAACCGCCGCCCTCAAGGAACACAGAATCTTAACGGATTACTTCACGCCATACAACATAAAGTTTTCATAAAATTTGATTATCAAAAATATTGGATTGATGAGCAAACCGAGCGATTGGTTGCCCCTTATGCGTTAAAAGAATTTAAAAACCGATGGTATGTAATAGCTAAAGATAGTAAAGACAATCAGATTAAAAGTTTTGGTTTAGATAGGTTGAGCAACCTCGATATTACAAAAAAACAATATCCAAAGCAGGATAGTTTTGATATTGATGCGCATTACAAAAACAGCTTTGGTATTATAAGCCCCAATGAATTACAACCCGAACAAATTGTTTTATCCTTTAATCCATTTCAAGGAAAATACGTAAAGTCGTTACCATTGCATGATAGTCAAGTTGTAGTTTTAGATAATACTAACGAAGTTCAAATACAACTCAAGCTATGTATTACACACGATTTTGTGATGGAATTACTCTCTTTCGGAGATAACCTTAAAGTGATACAACCGCAATCTTTGGTAGATAGAATTCAATCAGCCCACTATAACGCATATAAAAAATATTGAAATTTAGTTAGCGTTAATTCCATAAATCATCAACAAAAAATTAGCCTCCCCATTTAAAATGGAAAGGCTAATAAATTTAAAATATATAGCAATTATTAAGCATGATGATAAGTTGCCCGAAGCCCAAAGCTCGCCGCCCGAAAGCCCGAAGCTTAAAACCTACTTTCCAGCAATTGCTCTCAATGCCTCTTTAATTTTAGCATCTCCAGGACTTAAAACCAAAGCTTGTTCAAAATATTCTTTGGCTTTAGTTTTATCCGTTTTAATATAAGCTGCACCTAAATAAGAATATGCTTCAATTAAATTCTTTTTATCAGCCGCAGTTTGTGCAGGTTTTATTAAAGTGTATTCAATAAATTTATCATACGCATTTGCCGATTTTTTTGCTGCATCAGTAGGGTCTAAGTAATACTCTACTCGAGCTAAGTATAGGTAGGCGTCACCATTTTTGGCTTTTTCTCCTACAAAAGTAAACAAACTATCAGCCTCTAATAAAGTTTTGTTAATTAAAGCTTCGTCTTTAGGTGTTTTGTTAGCCAATTCTGTGGCATAATAAAAATAATCAGCGTAGCCTAAATAAAATTTATCGGCATAGCCCGCTTTAGGCAAAGCAGCCAATTTGCGGTAATATTCGGCAGCTTTACCAAATTTTTTACTAGAGAAGTACGATTTTGCAATACTCGTTAACACTTGCGTATTGGTAGTATCTAAATCATACCCTTTTACGAAGTTAAAAATCGCTAACGAATCTTGCTTTTGCGTCTGGTAAGCTTTACCTAAATACAAGTAATCATCAGCAATTACACGTTTTGCATCTACGCCAGACATAAAACTGTTTAAGTATTTTGCACCCTCTAAAGCTTTTCCGTTTTCTATATAAGCGTAACCTAAAAAGCGTTGAGCTAATGCATATTCAGGTTTTGTTGTGCCGTACTGTTGTGTAAATGCTCTTGCCTCTTTTTCTAAAGTGGCATAATCGCCAGCGTTCAATAAAAATATTAAATATCGGTATCTCGATTCGGCCGACCTATCTGTCAAATCTAAATATTTAGAATAGTTAAGTTGTGCTTTAGGTAATAAATCGGCTCGTTTGTTAATAAACTGAGAACCCCAGCGGTAATAGTTTTCGGCCAAAGCCCTGTAAGCTGGGCCAAAGTTTGGATCTTTTGCAATTACGCCTTTTAAGGTTGTTTCGGCTAAATCAAAATTGTAGGCTTGAGTCCAAATTTCGCCTATATTTACTTCTACACGAGGCAAGTTGCTTTGTATATTCATTGCTCGTTGATATGCACCCACCGCTTCACTATTCTTTTTATCGGCTTTGTAAGCATTGCCTAAAGCAATATGAAGATCTAAATCTTTATCACCCATTTCTTTAGCTTTTTCAAACCAAGTAAATGCTTTTGGTAAATCTCTTGATGCTTCGTAAGTATAGGCTTTACCTACATAAATATATTCTTTGTAATCTTTTTTACGCATTGCAGCTGTAGCCAAAGCAAAATTTGCTTGTGCACCACTTGCATTTTTCTCGAATAAATTAACAGCACCCAAGCCTACATAATTTAGGGTAAATTTAGGGTCTATGGAAATACCTTTTTCGAAAGCTATTTTTGCTGAATCTGGTTTGTTAATGTTAAGGTACAAGTCACCAAAGTAAAAATAATTTTCGGCGTTGGTTGGCTGTGTTGCTGTTAAATTTTTAAAAAGTGTTTTGGCTTTTACAAACTGCTCGGCATATACTGCCTTTTTAGCGTCCTCTAAACTTTGCGCTGATACCATTAAGCTTATCATAGATAAACCTAAAGTTGCTATTGCTATATTATTTCTGATTTTCATATTATAAAATTATTATTCTTATTTAAAATTTAACTGTCGTGTTGGTAAACTGTCTGGCGCTAAGCCCGCTTTTAAAATAATACGTTGCCCCAACTCGCCTGCCAAAAACGATGCAAACCCTGTGCCTAAACCTGCACTACCTTGGCAATTGTGTATAAACAGGTTTCGGGTAAGCGGATATCTTCCTGTTTTTAATGTGCTTTGCGTTGGTTTATAGTACTTTTTTTCATCTCGACCTAAAGCTACTAATTTTACATTTTTAATATCTGTTTCTAAATCGAGTGTAGGCCTTACCAACCAACTTAAGCTTATTATACCAATAGCTTGAGGATGTGTGCTTACATATTTTATTACTTCTTTATTAGATTGTAATGCATAAACATTACTTGCAAAATTTTTAACGCCAGCAAACTGCATTAAGTATGCTACAGTACTTGATTGTGCATTATCAAAAACCCAAGCTTTATCGTTTTTATATTTACCCACCAAGGCGTTTTTTAAATTTTGAACGGTTATCACACTATCAGTGGATGCTTTGTTTGCTATTAAAGCAATACCATCAATAGCAAAACGATTAGTACGAATAACTATTTTTTGATCTAAAAAATGTTTCTTTTCTTGCTTTGTTAAATCTCTAGCCATAATAGCAGTTTTGATACTATCCGAAAGGAAAAGTTTAATCAGTTTTTGTTGTGGCTGATAATTAAATTTTATTTGGGCTTGTTTATAGTTTAAAGCAAATATTTCGGCCTGGTCATCAACAATAGTAAATATAGATTCATCGGCTAAAATTGTAGTTTTTCCTGATATAATTCCTTCGGTTTGGGTTGTTTGAGATTGATTGCAGGCAGATAAAGTTGCTAAAAGCAGAAAAAGAATAAACCCCCTAGCCCCAATCCCCCTAGCCCCCGAAGGGGGGATACCCGCACAACCAGAATGATTATGTGTTATCCCCCTACCCCCCGAAGGGGGGATAACTGAACAACTTGAATGAATGTAGCGTATTAAATATTGGCATCTATTTTTACTTCTTAAAAAAAATTCGTTTACCCGGTGGCAGATACCACCACACATCCCCCCTTCGGGGGTTAGGGGGATTATACCCTTGTTCTTCGCCAAACTACCACCACACATCCCCCCTTCGGGGGCTAGGGGGATAATACTCTTAATCTTCGCCAAACTACCACCACACATCCCCCCTTCGGGGGTTAGGGGGATATTATTCTTGTTTCTCGCCATACTGCGGTTGCTTTATTAAGCGGATAAATCGAAAAAATGAATACACAATCAACAATACACCAAAGGCAATTTTCCATTTAATATCCACACCTTGCATTAACGGAAAATTAGGCCAAAAAAATATCATAGCGCCCATAACAAAGTAAAGGGCAAACATAACAATGCCTATAATGAGCAAAAATCGCCTTGCGGGCGATTTTTGTCTATCTTCAAATTTTCTATACATTCTATAGTTTTACTCTGATTGTAATTGGAAGAAAATTGGGATGGTATAATTTACCCTCACATTTCTACCATTTTGTACACCTGGATTCCATTTTGGCGAACTTTTAATTACCCTAATCGCTTCTTCATCGCAACCGCCGCCAATACCTCTAACTACTTTAATATCAGTAAGCGAACCGTCTTTTTCTACTACAAAGTTTACAATTACCCTACCTTGTATATTATTTTCACGGGCAATTGGTGGATAACGTAGGTTTTTACCTAAAAATTTACCGTAATCGCCATTAAATGTAGGTAAAACCTCAACGCTGGTGTAAATTTCATTAGTGTCCTCAGTTTTCTCCTGGTTTATTGGGCCTTCGCCAACAGGTTCATTAATTACTATATCGGCATTTGCATCACCTTTA
>JAYULE010000026.1:0-5053 GCA_043763845.1 Sphingobacteriales bacterium | reverse complement strand
AGCCTACCTTACCAACGGTTACAAACCTTGGTAACGGTAAATCCAAAAATTAGTGAGGGTTATTTCGAACTCCCATTTATATGTAAATCTTTTAGTATACCGAAATTTTGTGAATAAATGGGTAGTTTATAAAAACTTGTGAAATGATAATTTTAGTTTTTAGCTTATTTGTTAACTTATTATTATCAAATAAAAATATTTGTTCGGTAAAAAACACAAAATTTTAATGTAGTTAAATTTTTGTAACTCATCATAGGTGTTACACGTACAAGAAAACAATAAACCATTTAATTTACATTTTTTAATCTACCTATACGGTTAAAAATGGCTGACCCCCAATTTTAAATTTTTATAGTAACCCATTTGTGAAAAAACGAGTGAAAACCAGTAAGTACCAAAGTTACAAGTATTCTAAATTTATAATTTAAAAAATAACCATTCAAAAAACCAATTTAAAAATAAATTAAAAATAATAATATGAAAAAAATTTTAAATAAAATAAACCTTGCCATAGCTATAGCTTTGGTTAGTATAACAGCAAGTGTGGCACAAACCGTAACTGTGCCCCCAAATTGTGATGTTAAAGTTACCAACACAGCATTAGGCGGGGTTAGTGGGCTTGGTGGTAAAGTTACCGCAGGTGGTATGGTTACCATGGTAGATGGTGTAACACCAAATGGCATTTTTACTTTTACACCCCAATCTGGTATTACCTTAAATGCAACTAAAGGTGTAAACTGGTTTTTAAATGGTGACTTATCTACCACAGTAACCACACCCAATTTTAATTCGGCAGTGCAAACGCAAACCAATAGCTTTACCTCTACTATACTTTCGTACAATAAATTTGCGAGGCCAACGGAATTAATAGCTCCATCTTTGGGAACATTTGCAAGAAGTAAAGGAAGAGTTACCGTAACTTACACTGTAGATGGTCCATTTCAATGCGATCAAACATTAAAATTTGATATTTTCAAAACTTTACCATCAAATGCTATTTTACCCCAAATTGTAGGGCCGTGTTCTGCAATTGCTGGCGAGCAAGTTACTTATTCGGTAGATCAGGTAGCAAGTGATAATACTAACGATGAAATAGGTTTCGACAAATATTATTGGACAGGCATACCCGCTGGTGCAACTAATATTTACAATTCGGCTGATAACAGTTCTATTACTTTTACGTTGCCTAATGCTACACAATTTACCCTTAACTGCTGTATTGGTAGGGCAAACCCTTGGGACGGTGGTTTAACGGCAACTAGGGCTAGTATTGCTAATGCTAATAGTTGTGTAAGTAAGGTTGTAAACTCGCCATTGCCTACTGCACCTTTTTGGGGTATGAGCCCAAGGTGCGCACCATCTGTGGCAGGTACATTCTCGGTAGCTTATTTTCAAAACTCTAGCTACGCTGTATCTAATAACATTTATACTTGGAGTACCGAACCGGGTTCGGGATGGACAGTAGGTGCGCAAACCCCAACCAATGTAACTATAAATGTAACTGCTGGGAATAACCCAAGTTATTTAAAACTTAAAATTACTAACCCTAATGGTTGTGCGTCAGTAGATTTTCAATATCCAATTTCCAGATGGGGTGCTACCTCAGTTGCACCAACAGGTATGGTTTTACCAACCTGCTTTAGTGTAGATGTACCAGGTACTGTTAGCGTAATAATTAGTAATCCGCAAATTACAGGGTTTTATACGGCTGAAACATTTAATACTGGTGGTGGTAGTTTGGGTATTAGTGATTGTATTTTAAATGGGAATACTTTAACTTTCCCCACTGCTGCACTTTTAAGTGGTAGTACATACAATTTCAAAATAACGCATTTTGCTAACACTTGTGTTGAGATACCTTTAGCAACAACAACAAATAATGTAACCGTTGTGGGTAATGGTGCTACATTGGCTCGTACTGTTGGTGCAAGCCAAGATACTTATACGGTAACAACTCCAGTAGGCATGGTTAACCCGCAGTTTGAATGGTCTACTTGTACAGCCGCAGGTATTTGTACGCCAATACAAAATAACTCCGCAGTATTAATATTAAATAACCCAGTTGCACCAGCATCGGGTAATACGGTGTGTGTTAATGTTTACCCTTCTGGTTCAACCTGTAAAACTCGTTTAATCACAGCGCAAGGCAGTCGTACCAGAACGTTAAGTGCAAATGCTGGTCAGGTTTTGGTTAAACCAGATTCACCAACCATTTACCCTAACCCAAATACAGGTAATTTTATTATTAAAATAGGTGGTTTTAAAAAATCTGCTAGTGGGTATTTAGTTGATATGAGCGGTAAAAAAATAAAAGATTTTAGCTTGGTTAAAGGAGAAAACAAAATTGATAATAAAAGTTTATCTTCAGGTAGTTATTTAGTAGTTTTAACTATAGATGGTTTAAAAGAAACCAAAAAAGTAATTATTAAATAAATGTATATTTAACAACTTGGGTGTAATTTTTTAATATTGGTCAAGGTGATTATCTTAGTCATCCTGACCAATATTTTTTTGGAGTTGTTAAATTGAATGTTTAACTAAAATTGCGTTATCTATTTTTGTTAATATATTTGTTTTAAAATGTATTTAAGTTTTTTTACTTAGTAATTAATTAATTCCATCTAAAATTACCTCTATTTACCCTAACCCTGCAAATAATGGTTTGGTAAATGTTGTTGCAAGCAGAGCTGTTGAATCGGTTTCTATCTACAGTGTTTCTACTGGTATTAAATTTATCTCTAAAAAATTCAATGGTTCAAACAAAAGCGTACAAATTGATATTCAATCTTTAGCAAAAGGTGTTTACATTGTTGAGGTATTTTCACAATTATCAGTAACAAGAAAGAAACTAATTGTTAACTAAACAATAAAATTTCTAGTCGCTATTTTATATAGCAAAAAAGAGAGGCTTTAATTGGCCTCTCTTTTTTTTGGGGATTTTTTATTTTAGACTTACCATACAGATTTTAGACTTTTAAAGACTTATCAAGTTTTTAAAACTGGTAAGTCTAAAAGTCTAAAATCTGGTTTTTAAAAGTTAAAAAAAAAACTTATTTTAACGTTATGATTAACGATTTTTACCCTGCTTTAGTAACAAACAAGTTTTACCATATATATAACCGTGGTAATAACCGCGACAATATTTTTTACACTACGGATAACTATCTGTATTTTCTTCGTAAACACGATACATACCTCTCTCCATTTTTAGAAACCTATGCTTATTGTTTATTACCCAATCATTTTCATTTATTGGTGCGGGTGCGTAATGAGGCTGAAATTTTACAGGCTGCAAAAGCCCTTAAATATATGAAATTAGGGAAACCTATTACAGCGGTTGATATAATTATTTCGGAAACGTTTAGACGATTTTTTATGGCTTATGCAAAAGCTATAAATAAGCAAACTGGGCGGGTAGGTAGCTTATTTCAAAAAAAATTTAAACGTAAATTGGTTGATAACCAAGCATATTTTACATCTCTAATACTTTACATTCATGCTAACCCACAACAACACGGTATATGTGAAGATTATAAGACTTACCCACATAGTTCATATAATAGAATATTGATAGATAAACCTAGCAAATTGTATAAAAAAGAAGTTTTGGCCTGGTTTAATGGTACAGATGAGTATGCGCAGTTTCATAAAAATAATTTGCAAGATGTAAAAAATAGGGAACAATTTGAGATAGAGGATTAAGATTTTAAGATTTTAAGACTTACCAAGTTTTAAAAACTTAATAAGTCTTAAAATCTTTAAAATTTGTTTTGTAAATTTGTCTTAAACATTTAATAATGAGCAAAATTATAACAAACATTAAAGAGCTTGATTTAAACGGAAGTTATACTTACGCCGACTATTTATTGTGGCAATTTTCGGAAAGATTGGAACTGATAAAAGGTAAAATTTTTAAGATGAGTCCTGCACCCAATAGTTTCCATCAAGAAATTTTAGGAAATTTATACTATAGTTTTAGAATGACTTTTCATAAAAACAAATGCAAAGTTTATTTAGCTCCATTTGACGTTAGATTAATAAATCATCAAAAAAGCACTGTTGATAACCAAATAGATACTGTTGTACAACCCGATTTATGCGTAGTTTGTAACCCTCTATTAGTTGATAAACAAAATTGTTTAGGTGCGCCAAATTTAATCATCGAAATTTTATCTAAAAGCACATCTAAAAAAGATTTATCAATAAAATTTGATTTATACGAAGAAAATGGCGTTCAGGAATATTGGATAGTAAACCCTGATGATAAAAGCGTTTTAATTTATGTTTTAAAAGAGGGAAAATATATAGGCAGCAGGCCGTTTATTTTAGAAACCGAAATACAATCGCCTACTTTCCCTGAGTTAAAATTTGCAGTAGATAAAATTTTTGAAATATGAGCAAAATTATAACCAACATTAAAGAACTAGATTTAAACGGAAGTTATACTTACGCCGACTATTTATTGTGGCAATTTACCGAAAGATTGGAACTGATAAAAGGGAAAATTTTTAAGATGACGCCTGCACCAAGTAGAAATCATCAACAGGTTTCTTTGAAATTAACTCGAGAATTTGATGCTTTTTTTATTAATCATTTATGTGAGTTATATGTTGCCCCTTTTGATGTTAGATTAGTTAATTATATAAAAAGCACTGACAACAACCAAATTTTTACTGTGGTGCAACCCGATATATGTTTGATTTGCGATTTATCAAAACTTGACGATAAAGGTTGCATTGGTGCGCCTAATTTAATCGTAGAAATACTATCGAAAGGAAATTCTAAAAAAGATTTATCCATAAAATTTGATTTATACGAAGAAAATGGCGTTCAGGAATATTGGATAGTAAACCCCGATGATAAAAGCGTTTTAATTTATGTTTTAAAAGATGGAAAATATATAGGCAGCAGGCCGTTTATTTTAGAAACCGAAATACAATCGCCAACTTTCCCCGAGTTAAAATTTGCAGTAGATAAAATTTTTGAAATATGAGCAAAATTATAACCGATATTAATGACCTTGATTTAAACGGAAGTTATACTTACTCCAATT
>JAYULE010000025.1:0-19631 GCA_043763845.1 Sphingobacteriales bacterium | reverse complement strand
ATCGGTTATTACTTGCACCAAAGTTAAAATCGGATTGGTAGGTATTGTCTAAAAAAATACCATAATTTATTTTGTGATGAATGCCAATATAAAACGGAATGGTAGAGTACAACGGATCTTGCCCAACGCTGTATCCCGAAACATCGGAATTCCAGTGGGTATAGCCATTGCCTTTACGGTCTAAATCTCCATTTTTTTCGCCTAAGCCAATAAAGCGTTCGGCGGGTTGCATTTTTTTGTAGGTGGTAACTTCATCGCCAACGTACGATGTGGTTAAACCTTGTTCATCTTGATTAATAACCTCGCCAGCCAAAGTGTAAAAAGCTACCGAAAATGGGGTTTTGTTGATAACGGCTTTTATAGAATCAGTGGTTAAAATGATATTAGTATCGGTTTGAGTAATGTTTATTTTAGTTTTTAAAGGTTGTGCAACTACGGCGTACGAAAAATCTTTTTTTAACAATTTATCTGTACGCACCCTAATAATATTGGGAGAGTAAACGGTAATTTCTGTTTGGGCATTATCGGTTACTAAACTAACTTTTTGCCCATCAATAGCAACCGATTTTACGTTGCCTACATTTAAAACTTGTGCCATTATAAATTGTGGAGTAAACCAAAAAATGGTTGATACTGTGAATAATTTGAAGAAAGTTTTCATACTGAATTAAAAAATAAATGATTGGGTAACATACCTTATTACCCAATCATCTATCAATTTAAGTTTATTGTTTTATTACTGTGTATTTGCTTTCGGGTATCGTAAAAGAAACTTTGTAAGTACCAGCCTCGGCAACTTTTATATTGTTATCGTTAACTTGATTTAATACGCCATCTTTACCGCCATAATTTACTGACCAAGCGTCATTTAGTCTAAATTTTATTTCGCCTACAGATAAAGGCAAAGTAACACTCCAAGTTTGGGTGGCATTATCGTAGGCCATATCGGTATCATTATCCCAACCACCTGGGGTGGCACTGCCAATAATTCCGAACGAATAATCTTCAAAAGTAAGTGTGTTTGCGGTAGTATTTGCAGTAAGTTTTTGCCAGCCGGTTTTAGGTGCGGCAATATCGCCACCGCCCACGGCAATTAAACCATCGCTTGCGCCTTTGCCATACTCGGGCGGCCCCCAGCTGCGTTTGGTTACAATTTTAAACATTAAATTGCCTGGCGTAAAATTAATAACGCCAGTGTAAATACCATCGCTTGTAGGCGATATTAAACTTTCGGCATTTGATGGATTCCAGCCTTGGTATGCCCCTGGTACGTACAAAAAGGAAGTTAACGGAAATGGATTAACCGTCATGCTTAACACATTAGAGTAGGTTAAGCCAACCTTATCATTTAGTTGTGTTTTTAAACGAGCCTGTATTTTTGAATCAACCGAAACTGGTAAACCCAAGCTTAACATTAAGGCATTAAAATCAATAACTTTAAATGCTTTACTTAACATTTTTGTCTCTAATATAACTTCTTTAGGCGCAGCAAAGTTTGTACCCTCCACTGCAATTTGAAGTACGTTATTAGCAGCGGCATTAAAGCCAAAATTTGTTTCGGTAAAGTTGAAAGTTACTGCAACTTTATCGGCATCGTCTCTAATTAAATTTAGTGTTGTTGCCGATGCTTTTAAGGCTCCCGCCGATTTTACATCTAAAACCGCTTGGGTTTCATCTTTTTTACAAGCACTTATCATTAGCAGCAATAAGCCACTTAATACCGTAAGTTGTGTGAATAATTTTTTCATTATCGTATTTTTTAAAGATTTTTGTAAGATTTAAACAAGCATCGGCGTAAAGCCAATGCTTAAAAAATTAATATCCTGGGTTTTGTTTTAAATTAGGGTTAGATACAATATCGGCCGATGGTATTGGAAATAATTTGCGGAATGTTTCGGTACCTTTACCTGCTTTTACACCGCCTTTAAATGGCCAAACGTAAGTATCGGATGTGTATTTATCAAAACGTATTAAATCGGTTCTTCTTCTAGCTTCCCAATAAAACTCACGGCCGTATTCGTCTAAAATATCTTGTAAAGTTATGTTAGTAACATTGCCATTGGTATTGCCGTAAGCTCTAGTACGTAAGGCGTTAAAGTAGGTTAATGCTTGCCCTTGGTTACCGCCACTGCCACCGCGTAAAACCGCTTCGGCATAGGTAAGGTTCATTTCGGCAAGACGAATTAATGGAAAATCGGTTGATACCAAAGTGCCATCATTAGAGCCGCCATCTGAACCTGTTGAAGTAACGTTTTTAAATTTTGAAGTAGCTAAGCCATCTGTAAAAACCGAAATATCGTTCAATAATAATTTATCACCATAAAACATTGCTCGTTTATCAGTTGCGCCGCTTCTATCGTTAAACAGTAGTGGTATATTTTGCTTCATACGGTTACCTACCCAACCACCTCTAGGTATGCCCAAGCTTGCGTTACTTATTGCACTTGGGTTGGTTGACGAGTTGATGATAAACGTTACACCGCCATAATTTTGCGACCTAATACCATCGTAGTTTATGGATAATATTATTTCGGGATTGTTTACATTGTTATCGGCCAAAAATAAGTTTTTGTAATCGGGCTTTAGGGTGTATGATGAACCCAATACTTTGTTGGCGTAAGTTATAGCTTCGGTATATTTGGCATTACCTGTACCTAAATATACTTCGGCATTTAAATACAACCTAGCCAATAGTGCCCACGCCGCTGCTTTATCGGCTCGGCCGTATTCGTTAGTATTTGGTGCGGCTAAATCGGCATCCATTGCCAACAACTCTGCTTCTACATATTTAAACAGTTCGGCTCGTTGTATTTGTTTTGGAAAAAATTTCCCAGGCTCATCTGCTTCGGTAATATAAGCTGGGTTACCGTACATATCCATTAAAACCCAATATTGGTAGGCTCTTAAAAATCTACACTCGGCTCTAAATTTTTTAATTTCTGCTACATCATTCCCAGTTATACCTCTTTTGGCTAGTTTTTCGTCGGTACTCTCTCTTAAAAACTCGTTTGCAACCGTAATTTGAAATATACTTCTCGTATATAAACCTCTGTTCAATAAGTTTTCGGATGTCCAAGTCTGAGAATTTAATTCCGGAATCCCAGGATCGTTCCAAACGCAAGCCGCTTCATCGCTGGTTAACTCTTGTAAATTCCAATAAAGGCGTAAAAAGTCGGAAAAACCTGGGTCTATCCCACCTAAATCGCTACTGCCCGAGCCTGTGTTACCAGTTAAAGCAAAGCTACCATATACTTTAGCCAATACTTGTTTGTAACCTGCTAAATCTTTATAAGCAACATCGGCAGTTAAATCATTTAGTGGTTTCTGATCTAAATCTTTTGTGCATGCTGATAAAATTATGGCAACAAAAGCCAATAATCCCACTTTCTTAAATATTTTATTTTTCATCTCTTTTTAATTAATTTTATTTAAAAACTTAGGTTTAAACCAAAAGTGTAAGTACGTGGGCGTGGGTATAAAGTATAATCAATACCGCCACTCACTTCGGGGTCAAGCCCTTTGTAATCTGTAACTACAAATACGTTTTGGCAATTAAGCGATAAGCGTAAATTAGATTTTCCGCCTTTTATAATACTACCAACTCTGTAACCCAAACTTAAATTATCCATACGTAAAAACGATGCGTTTTCTACATAATAATCGGACAGAAATTGGTTTTTTTCGAAACTGCTATTAAAAATTTCTTGTGTAGCATTACCTATAAACCCGCCAGGGTTTAAAATACTTCGTTGTACACCAAAGTTAGAGGCTACGTTGTTATACATATAATTACCTAAATTAGCCCTCAAAACTGTACTTAAAGTCCATTTTTTATAGTCAAACTGTGTATTAAAACCCAGTATAGTAGTAGGTACTGGCGACTTGTATCGGTATAAATCGCCCTCGGGTGTAATTTTACCATCGCCGTTTAAATCTTCGTAAATGCCCTCTACTGGTTTGCCAGCGGTATTATACACTTGTTTATAAACGTAAAAAGAAAATGGTTGATACCCAACCGAGTGTGTTTGTATATTTTGGCCTGTACCACCAGTTACACCCCCAACTAATATATTAAAGTTTGGATCGGGTGCTGCTGTTAAATTATCAATTTTAATATCGTTAAATGTGGCATTAAAACCTACACTCCAACTGTAATCTTTAGTTTTAATTGGTTGGGCGTTTAGGCTAAACTCAACCCCTCGGTTTTTTATGTTACCTACATTAGTTAACAATAAATTACTAAAATTACTACCTACTGCAATAGGTATTGTTGCTAACAAATCTTTAGTTTTTTTAATATAAGCATCAACGCTACCTGTAATGCGGTTGTTTAAAAAACCGTAATCAATACCTATGTTAGTGGTGGCTGTTTCTTCCCATTTAATATTTTTATCGTAGGCCAAAGGTGCAGCCATATTGTAAAATATATCGCCAATTTGGTATTGGGCCTCGTTGCTACTTATTGTATAGTTTGGTAAATAGCTGTAATTAGCTATACCATCTTGCTGGCCTGTAATACCATAACTTAACCTAACTTTTAAATCAGATACGGCTTGTACATCTCGTAAAAAAGACTCTTGCTGCACTCTCCAAGTTAACGATGCCGACGGGAAAACGCCCCATCTATTTTCGGGACTAAACCTTGATGAACCATCGGTACGTAACGATGCAGATAAAATATATTTATCGTTGTAAGTATAAATCATTCTACCGTAATACGATTGTAGGTTATTGCGGGGAATATCGAAAGGGAATTTTGGTATGGATGCAGGGAGCACACTTTCATCGGCTCGTAAACTTGCAAAATTTGTGTTTTTTGTGCGGTTATCGTAATAACCATAACCAGCAGTTACATTAATATTACTTTTAATTGATTTTAAATCTTTGGTGTAGTTTAAATAAAACTCACCAATTTTGTTGTTCACTTCTTGTAAATACTGGGTACGAGAACCTTGTGTACCAAAATTTTGTGCGGCGTTTGCTGGCACAAAAACCCCACCTCGGCCAGTTGCAACATCGTAACCTAAATTAAGGTTAGCTCTTAAAGCGGGTAAAAATGGTAAAGTATAATCTATTTGTAAATTACCAAAGCTTCTATTTGCTTTACCATTATCTTCTTTTTGTTTAATTAAAGCTAAAGGGTTACGTGGTGAAAGTTGATTTAAAGAACCTGCAACAGTATATTCATTAAATCCACCGAATGGTGCATTATCGTCGCCCACACGTACGGGTTGGGTAGGGTCGAATGCTAAAGCGGCTCCCACTGCGCCAGTATTTCCAAAACTAGATTTTGACAATGAACCTTTAAGGTTTAAATCTATTTTTAAGTTGTTGTTTAACAATTTAGGACTTAAACTAATTGCGGCAGTAGTTCTGCTTAATTTATCGTTAACTAAAACACCTTGTTGGTTTAAGTAACCTAAAGATACACGGTAAGGAACAACCTTATTTAAATTGCCTGCTATGCTTAAATTATTATCGGTACTTGTTGCCGAGCGGTAAATCTCATCTTGCCAATTGGTATTTGCTGTTCCTAAAAAACCTTTTTGTGCTGGTGTTGCGTTAGGGTTATTATTTACATAATCTCTTAACTCGCTAGCGGTTAACACATTTATTTGTTTACCCAAGGTTGAGTTAGCAATTTGTGAACTAAAATTAATTGTTGGCGCACCACTACTTCCTTTTTTGGTAGTAATAATAATTACCCCGTTTGATGCTCTTGAACCATATATGGCTGTTGCCGATGCATCTTTAAGCACCGTAAAAGTTTCGATATCGTTGGGATTGATTAAGCTTAATGGGTTGCCCGCACCAGCCAAACCAGCCTTACCATCATTTTTTGTACCATCTGTAATTGGTACGCCATCAATTACGATTAATGGATCGTTTGATGCATTAAGCGATGCACCACCTCTAATACGAATAGTACTACCGCTACCTGGGGCACCACCGTTAGAGGTAATTTGCACACCTGCTACTTTACCTGCAATTAATTGCTCGGGCGAAACAATATTTCCATTTTGAAAATCTTTAGCTGTTACCACAGTAACAGCACCTGTTAAATCTTTCTTTTTAACGGCACCATAGCCAATAACAACTACTTCTTCTAAAGCTTTGCTATCGGGTACAAGGTTAAAATTTACTGTTTGCGGAGTTTCGGTAATGGCTACCGATTTTTTCTGTAACGTGTAACCAATAAATCTACTAATAACGGTAACGTTCCCGAAATTTATTTTTACAATTTTGTAATTACCGTTTAAATCGGTTTGGGTGCCAAGGGTTGTGCCTTCAATGGCAATAATAGCACCTGGTAATGGTAGGTTGTTTTCGTCTAAAACTTTTCCAGATACAGTACCATCTTGAGCTTTAACAACTAAAGTGGTAAGTACAAAAAGTAACAACAAAAGCCCATACTTTTTAAAGTAATATAGTTTCATTTTTTTGGGGTTTATTAATTGGTTTAATAATTGGTTTTTGCCAATGCAATTGGCGTTGGTTAAAGGTAGAAGTAGAATATTTAAAAACAAAAATTTATTTATTTTTTTTTATGATTGTATAAATATGAGAATTAGTTGTGTAAAGTACAACAATAACAAAAACCTATATGTTAATGTAAACAATTAATAAACAATATATTAATAATTAATTTAAGTTTACTTAGTGTACTAATTACACATTGCAAATTTTGTAATTTTTACGGGAACGTTACCGAAAATTTTTAGATAATTTCTAATCACTTTTTTATTACAGACTTAAAATTCTGCGTATTTTAGGTTAAATTATGTTAAAGCTTATAATTTATTAAGGAAAATTCGACTCAATAAACAAAGGGAAATTTAAGGAATTTAGCAAATGAAATAGGGCGTTCAATGCTTAAAATTTACAAGATAATATGTAATAAATTTACATAAGTTTTTACCTTCCGCTTGATTTTCGTTCTATTAAAACAGAGTTTAGCACCAAATTATCTGCCGATGTAAAATCTAATCCCGATTCAATATTTTTAAACAGCATATTTGCTGCTTTAACGCCCATTTCAAAAGCGGGTTGGGTAATGGTTGATAGGGGAGGGTTTAATAAACCAGCAATTTCTAAACTTGAGAAGCTAATAACTTTCATATTATCAGGTATTTTTATGCCCAGTTCTAAGGCAACATAATAACTAGCAAATGCCAGCCGCTCTACCGACGCAAAAACCCCATCGGGTTTTAAGCTTGTAAAAGCTTGCTTTAAAATCAAGCCATTCATGTAAAAATCGTTACTACAATCTAATATATAATCTTGATTTATAGGTATGTTGTACATCTTTAAAGCATCTACATAACCATTCATACGCATTTTACCAATTGATAGGTTTTTGTTTATAACCAAATAAACTATTTTTTTACAACCTGCTAAAATAAGGTGCTCTGTGGCGTCAAAACTGCTTTGGTAATCGTTGGTAGTAATTTTTGCAGTATCAATATCATCATAAATCCTATCAAAAAATACTAGGGGCATTTTTTTATTTTTTAGCTTTTTAAGATATTTATGGTCGTTGGCCTCTCCCGAAACCGACATAATTACTCCATCGGCCCGGCCACTGTATAAATGGGTAATGTAAGATACTTCTTTCTCGTACTCATCATCTGTAACGTAAATTAATAAGTGATAACCTTTTTCTCGGGCAACCCCCTCAATACCGTGTATGGCCTGCGAAAAAAAATCGTTTGCAATTTCGGGTACAATAACAGCAATGGTTTTACTCTTTTTTTCACGCATATTACTAGCCAAGTGGTGCGGCTGGTAGTTTAATTTTTTGGCCATTTCCAAAATATGCTCTTTGGTTAGTGGGTTAATATCTTTGTGACCTCTAAACGCCCTAGAAATTGTGGAGGTTGAAAGACCTAATTTTAAAGCAAATTGTTTAATATTAATATCTTCCATTTTTTTGGGTGTTGAATATATTTTTGTAGTAAGGGCGTTAATGTAAAAATTATATATTATAAATAGAATTTTATCAAAAAAAAAGGTCTCGAAATAATTTCGAGACCAAAAATCATATTATTTTATTAAAACAAATGTTTCGATGTTAAATAAATATTGGGTTCTTAGTCGATTTGTGTAGTATTATTTTCACACACAAACAATTATAAATTAAAATGCATGTTTTTTGTTCGTTCTCCTTGATGAGAATAGAACCAAAGAATCCTGCCTACCGGCAGGCAGGCAAGGCTTGCTGTGGTTTGTCGGGTATGCACAATAAATTTTCAATAGCGCAATTCGAGGCGTGGTAACGTAATTGGGGCTTTTTTAAAATTTGTTCAACACGCTGCAACTTGCTTGGTTTTACTTTTTGTTATTTTGTACGCAAAATTTATTGGCCTCCAATTCCAAACAACAGCTAAGCCCTCGTCAATCGCAGCCCTGTTTAATGTTAATATATTAAAATCTATTCCATTGTTTTTGAGAAAATCCCAAATATTTTATTGTGAAGCAAAGGCTATAATTAAAATAAACTTTGCGAAGTTTATATACTAAAAATTCGCGTTTTTGTGGCAATCAAAAAAAGCGAAGCTTTATTTATTAGTTACTTTATTTGCCACATTATAATAGCCACTAATACACGAATTTGGACGTATAATTTTTATTCATGCATAAAAAAAGGTATATATAACTAAAGTGTTAAATGCTTTAAATTAAAATGAGGTATTTAAAACTCACAATAAAAAAATACGCTGCTCCGAAAATTTAGTTCAAATTTACTAAAATCCTAAAATATTATTTTACCAACCGATGTAACTAAGGAAGCAATTCTAACGGCATCAAAAATTCGCTCTTCTTTTGCGCCTAATTTTAGTAACGAATCTTCGTGGGCGTTTACACACATTTCGCAACCATTAACGGCTGATATTGCTAAACTCATTAACTCAAAAAATTCTTTGCTAGTAACTGGCTTCATCATAATTTGCATACGTATGCGGGCAGGTATTTGCGTATATTTCTCTTTTTGCGTAAAATGCCTAAAACGATAGAAAATATTATTGCTAGCTAATAATGAAGCGCATGAAACCGCTTCGGCTAAATCATCATCTGTTGCGCCAAATTTGCTTGCATAGTTTTTGTAAAATATTACCAAAACCGCATTTTGGTTATTTGCTGCTACACTTAATCCTAATAAACCACACTCTTTTTCGCTAATATATTCTGAAGTTAGGGTGCTATTAAAGTTAAGTTTTAAATCTCTCAAGTATTTAAACTCGGTTTGGTTAATTATTTCTAAAGCAGGGTTTGTAATTTCTATTAAGCCAAAAATTTCTAAAAGTTCGGCGGTGGTTTCTTTAATATTACTCATAATATTTTTTTATAATTTTTTATGGTGAGATGATTTTAACCTGTTAAAAAAAACAGAATAAAAAGAAAGTTAAACTCCGATAAAGATGATTTACAAATCTATCGGAGTTTTAAAATTGATTTTTTTAATGCAAGCAATTATAGCAACCAGCCCTAGGCTCGAAGCCTGCAGTCCGCAAGCCCGCCGCTGAATGCCCGATGCCCGAAAGCTCGCTGCTCATTGCCCGCTGCTCGCAGCCCTAAAGCTCGCTGCTCATTGCCCGAAACCCCGCTGCCCTAAAGCTCGCTAATCGAAGCTATAAAGTATCCTGCCCTTTTTCCCAGTTGCAAGGGCAAAGTTCGTCGGTTTGTAAACCATCTAACACGCGTAATACTTCTTTTACATTACGCCCAACGTTTAAATCGTTCACACAAATCCAACGTATTACGCCTTCAGGGTCTATAATAAACGTAGCTCTGTAAGCCACTTTTTCGCCAGATACTAAAATACCTAAGTCTTCGGCTAACGATTTTGAAGTGTCGGCAATCATTGGAAACTTTAAACCACGTAAATCATCGTGGTTGTTACGCCAAGCTAAGTGCACAAATTCCGAATCGGTTGATGCACCTAACAAAGTAGTATCACGATCTTTAAATTCCCCGTAATTGTTGTTAAACTCGGCAATTTCTGTAGGACAAACAAAAGTAAAATCTTTTGGCCACCAAAACATAACCGTCCAACGGTTATCGGTATTTACCAAACTATCCGAAGATATAAATTCAAATTCTTTACCTTTTTCTAAGCTTACAACAGCTTGTTTATTAAATGCTGGAAATTTTTCTCCTATGCCAATCATAATTTTATTTTTAATTTATTTATACAAATATAGGGGGCAATCAACTTAAGTAAAAATTATAAATAGTTATATAACTATAGGTAATAGTTATATGGTAAATCTTACGAAATAAGTATTCACTATTTTATGCAAAACTTAAATTACTAAATTTTAACAACACACTGTAGTGTCCATCCGGTTCGTAGGTTACGCATAGGTATTAACATTTTACCACCCCGCCCTGCGGGCATCCCTCCAAAGGAATGGAATGTATGGCGTTAATTGTGGCGGTTTTTTTAGGTATAAACCTAAGTTCGATAAATAAATACTGTTTTTGTGATGATTAGGGCGTTTCCTGCCTGCCGGTAGGCAAGGTAACACGCCGTCCGCTGCCTGCCGGCCGGCAGGCGGGCCGCTACCGTGGTTAACGCTTTAAAATCCTAAATAGCATTGATTTACAGCAAATTATACTAAAGTTTAATAATCGAACTCAGGTTATAAAGTTAAAACGTGTTTATTAGCTATTCTTTGTTATATTATTATGTAAAAGTTTGGGCTGCTAAATTCCCCTATTTAGGGATGCCCGTAGGGCGGGGTGGTTTTTTGCCCATTGGGTAAAAACCCGTATTTTCTCCGTTGTCTGTAGCGTAGGTTTGGGCGTTGGGGACTACGGATAGGCAAATAAAATTTAGTCTCCAGACTAAATAAAACCATCTACAGATAGTGGTTTTAGTTGGAGACTAAAATTCAATTATTAATCCCTTTGGCACTACGCTTACCTAAGACATTGGGCAATGTTTTAGTCGGAGACTAAAATTCATTTATTAACCCGTAGTACCACTGCGTGAACACTACGGACATTGGCTAATAAAATTTAGTCTCCAACTAAACTGAAACCAACTCTCCATATTGTTTACGCTTAGGTATTAACATTTTACCACCCCGCCCTGCGGGTACCCCTCCAAAGGAGGGGAATGTATGGGGTTAATTGTGGCGTATTTTTTTAGGGACGAGACACTACAAGCAGTGGCTTAATACTTATTTAATACACAAATTTAAAAAATTAATAATTTTTTAATGTATTTTTAATTAATTTTATAAATATTTTTATAATATTTGTAAAATCTATTAAAAAACATATAAATGAATGTTCCATTTTTTTAAAAAATACCCCAAACACGACAATTTAGAATGGATGAGTGTAGATTTGCATTCTCACTTATTGCCTGGTATTGATGATGGCTCTCCCGATGTGCTAACCTCAGTAAGTTACATCAAGCAATTATCCCAACTGGGTTTAAATAAATTTATTTGCACTCCACATGTTTTTAAAGAGGTTTATCCCAACAATAGTGAAACAATTTTAGCGGCATTGGCAAAAACAAAAGCCGAGTTAAAAGCTCAAAATGTAAAAGTAGAAATATCTGCATCGGCCGAGTACATGATGGATATTGATTTTTTGGACTTACTTAAAAAAAATGAAATTTTAGCTATGCCCAATAAGTATATTTTAATTGAAATGAGTTACGCGGCAAAAAACAATAATATTGAGCAGTATATTTTTGAAATATGTGCAAGGGGATACAAACCCATTTTAGCGCATCCCGAAAGATATAATTACTATCATAATGATTTTAACCAATATCAACGTTTTAAAGATATGGGTTGCTTATTGCAATTAAATGCCTTATCAATTACAGGATATTATGGTAAGGAAGTTAACAAAATTGCCCTAAAATTAGTTAAAGAGAACAAAATTGATTTAGTAGGAACAGATTTGCACCACCAAAAACATTTAGATGCAATTACAGATTTTACCCGTAAAGGAAAACTTTATGAACTTTTAAGAAACACCGAATTAAAAAACCTAAATTTATTTGGCTAAATTTTAAATATTATAATAAATTTGAAAAAAAATAAAGTATGATTTTAACAATATTAAAAAAATATCTTATTCTGCTTACCTTATGTATTGGTATATGCTCTTGCAGTAATTATAAGAAAATAGCTTATTTTAGAGATTTACAAGATACAACAAAAGCACAAACCATTGCCGAACTTAAATACAATGAGTTAAAAATACAGGCAGACGATATTATATCAATTACTATCCAAACTATTGATCCAATAAATGCAGCAAGCATTAACCAAACAACTACTACCCCAGTTGCAGGCGTAAGTTTGGGTACCGCAATATCGCCAAATACACAAGTTGCAGGTTTTTTGGTTGATAAAGATGGTTTTATAGAACTACCCATGCTGGGTAAATTAAAACTTGCTGGCTTAACTACTATTGAAGCCAGAGAATTTATTAAATTAAAAGCCAGTTTATTTTATAAAGAACCCACCGTACAAGTAAGATTTACAAATTTTAAAATAACTGTTTTAGGCGAAGTGGCAAAACCCGCACCCTATATTTTACCAAACGAAAAAATTTCTGTTTTAGATGCCCTTGGCTTAGCTGGCGATTTAACCATTTTTGGTAAACGCGAAAATGTGATGTTAATACGCGAAAACAATGGAAAAAAAGAAGTTTATCGGTTCAATTTAAATTCTTCACAAACATTTAGCTCTCCCGCATTTTATTTACAGCAAAACGATATAATTTATGTAGAAGGTAACAAAGCCAAGGCAGCAACCCTAAATGCTGCTCGCACACAAACATTTGCACTTATAGGCTCAATAATGTCGGTATTGGTTATTTTATTAACTAGAATTTAATTTTAAATGGATAATCTACAACAACAATCTTCTCTAAATAACCCAAACGAGCAAATGGAAGAAAGTTTTGATTTTAAAAGCTTTTTTTTTAAAGTATTAAATAATTGGTGGTTAATTTTGCTGAGTTTAATTATATGTATTGGTATAGCTTACACTTACTTAAGGTATAAAACACCTATTTTTAAAATTCAAGCTAACATATTAGTAGTTGATGAAAAAAAAGGTGCTGGTGGTATTGGAGCCGATCTTTTTGGTGGCGATATAAGTAGCCTATTAGGTGGTAAAAGCAGTGTAGATAATGAAGCAGAAATTCTTAAAACTCGCTTTTTAATGGAGAAAGTAGTTAAAGATATGGCTTTAAATATTACTTATTATCGCAATGGTAGGTTAAAATTAATTGAACTTAACGAAGCACCATTTAAAGTAGATGTTTTATTGCCAATTGATACTATAAAAGCCACAACTTTTGAAATTATATCAATTACAAATAACAAATCAGAAATTGGGTTTTTAGACAGTATTAGTAATAGTAAGGTTACAAAAACAGTAACATTAGGGCAACCTTTTACAGTAAGCGGTATAGGTAGTTTACAAATTACCAGAGTTTCAAATTTGCCCATTGGCAATACAAAATATAGTTTTAAAATTAACTCGTTTGATGCAACTGTTACTCAATTTAAAAAAGATTTATTAGTTAGTGTACCAAATAAATTGGTAACTACCATTAACTTAGAAATTAATTACCCTTTGCCCAAAAAGGGAGAAAATATATTAAATAAATTAATAGAAAAATATATTCAGCAAACTATTAACGATAAAAACGAAATTGCCGATAGCACTATTAAGTTTATAGAAAATAGATTATTATATGTAGGGCAAGAGTTGGGCGATGTGGAAGGAAACATCCAAAACTTTAAGCAAACAAACAAAATAGCTGATATAAGCGAACAATCTAAATTATTGGTTGGCAACACTAGCGAATACGTAAGTAAACTTGCCGAAATTGAAACACAAATTACTATTATTGATGCTTTAGTAAATTATTTAAAAGACGAAACTAAAAATAAAAGGGTAGTACCTGGCTCAATTTTACCACAAGACCCTGTTTTTGGTAACTTAGTTACCCGATATAATGGTTTTTTGTTAGAGTACGATCGCTTGTTACTAACTTCAACAGAGGAAAACCCCTATGTTAAAAATTTAAAAGATAACGTGGATAAATTACGGGCCGATATGTTATCTAATTTATCAAGCACCCGTAGTTCTTTTGTTATCAGCAAAAATGCTTTACAAAACAGTAATAATAAAATAGAAAATTTAATACGCCAAGTGCCTGCTAAAGAGCGAACATACTTAGACTTAGCTAGGCAGCAGCGCATTAAACAAGAGTTATATATTTTTCTTCTACAAAAGCGAGAGGAAACAGCCATATCAAAAACTTCCAATATATCTTCTTCTAGGGTAATTGATCCTTCAAAATCAGAATATAATCCTTTTAGCCCAAACAAAACAACTATTTATGCATTGGCTTTTATTTTAGGGTTAATTTTACCTCTATTAAAAATTTACATTCTAGATTTGTTAAACATAAAAGTTTTAAACAAACAAGATATAGAAAGAAAAACCAATTTGCCTATAATTGGAGAAATTAGCCATAATGATACCGATGCGAGTGTGATAGTTTTACAAGATGCTAGGTCTCCAATTTCCGAACAGTTTAGGGCACTGCGTACCAATTTACAGTTTTTTATCTCTTCTAAAAAAGGAAATACTATTTTAATGACCTCCAGCATGTCGGGCGAAGGTAAATCTTTTACTGCAGTAAACTTAGGTGCGGCTTTAGCTATTTCGGGCAAAAAAGTATTGTTAATGGAGCTTGATTTGCGCAAACCTAAACTTTCTCAAAATTTAAATATGACTGGTAGTTTTGGTTTTACCAATTTTATTATTGATGAAAGCCTAAAGCCTGCTGATATTACGTTACCTACAAACATAGATCCAAATCTTTTTGTAATTAGTGCAGGCCCAATACCGCCTAACCCTGCCGAAACAATTTTAAACCCACGCATGGCCCAGTTAATGGAAACATTACAACTTGATTTTGATTATATTATTATTGATGCACCGCCAATTGGCTTAGTTGCCGATGCGCAATTACTAAACAATTACGCCGATTTAGTTTTGTATTTAGTTCGCCAAAAATATACCCGAAAAGAACAGTTAAATATTGCTGACGAATTGTTTAGAAACAAGAAATTTGCAAAAATGGGCATTGTTGTAAATGATATTAGTAAAAATGATGGTTACGGTTATGGTTATGGTTATGGCTACGGTTATGGCTACGGTTATGGCTACGGTAACGAAACCGAAAGGGAAAAATCTTTTATAGATAAAATTTTAAATAAATAGTTTAACTTAAAGGAAATATGGTAAACAATAACTATAATACAAATGTTAGATTATTATTACTTGTGATTATTGTAATATAAATTGCATTATGTTACAAATAATGGTTTTTTTAAGCACTAATGTTGCAATTAGTTTTATTAATTTATCTTTTTAACCATAATAAAATTAAAAATTAAATAAAATACATTTACTACTCAATAAATAACATTAAAATAGTTATAAAATTAAAATTTGATGAAAAACATTACTAAAATTTGCTGCATAGGCGCAGGATATGTAGGCGGACCTACTATGGCAGTAGTTGCTAAACAATGCCCTAATATTAAAGTAACCATTGTTGATTTAAATGTAGAGCGCATAGCCGCTTGGAACGATGCCGATGTAAATAACATACCCGTTTACGAACCTGGCTTAAGCGATATAGTTGCAGAGGCCCGAGGAAGAAATTTATTTTTTTCGACCGATGTTGATAAAGCAATTGATGAAGCTGAGATGATTTTTATATCTGTAAATACGCCAACAAAAACCTATGGGTCTGGTAAAGGTATGGGAGCGGATTTAAAATGGATAGAATTGTGTGCCCGCCAAATTGCCCGGGTTTCTAAAAGCGATAAAATTATAGTTGAAAAATCCACTTTACCTGTTCGTACTGCCGAAGCAGTAAGAGATATTTTACAAAGTACAGGCAATGGCGTTAATTTCGAAGTATTATCAAACCCCGAATTTTTAGCAGAAGGTACCGCTGTTGAAGATTTATTAGCACCCGACCGTGTTTTGATAGGTGGAGATAGTACACCATCTGGAAAAGAAGCAATACAAGCACTTGTTGATATTTACGCAAATTGGATTCCGATAGAAAGAATTTTAACAACAAATGTTTGGTCGTCGGAGCTTTCTAAATTGGTAGCAAATGCTTATTTAGCCCAAAGAATTTCATCTATAAATTCCATTTCAGCGTTATGCGAAAAAACCGAAGCTAATGTTGATGAGGTAGCCCGAGCAATTGGTACCGATAGCCGTATAGGTTCAAAGTTTTTAAAAGCATCTGTTGGTTTTGGGGGTTCTTGTTTTCAAAAAGACATTCTAAATTTGGTTTATATATCACAATCTTTTGGTTTACCCGAAGTTGCCGATTATTGGGAGCAGGTAATTATAATGAACGATCACCAAAAAAGACGCTTTGCCTTAAATATCGTAAAAGACCTTTATAATACGGTTTCGGGTAAAAAAATTGCTTTTTTAGGTTGGGCATTTAAAAAAGACACCAACGATACACGAGAATCGGCAGCCATTTACGTGGCCGACGAATTATTAAATGAGCAAGCCAATTTGCAAGTTTACGACCCAAAAGTAGGTGCAAAACAGGTTTACGCCGATTTAAATTATTTGGATACCAGAACTGCCGATGAAAATCAGAATGCCGTTACGGTGTTTACAGACCCTTATGAAGCCTGCAAATACACACACGCCATAGCGGTGTTAACAGAATGGGACGAATTTAAAACTTACGATTGGCAGCGTATTTACGACAATATGTTAAAACCTGCAAGGGTTTTTGATGGAAGAAATATTTTAGATACCGAAAAACTAAAGTCAATTGGCTTTAAAGTTCAATCAATAGGGAAATAATATGGAAATTAAAAAAGTATTAATTACAGGTGCAGCAGGCTTTTTAGGTTCGCACCTTTGCGATAGGTTTATTAAAGAAGGATACCACGTTATTGGTATGGATAATTTAATAACGGGCGATATGCAAAATATCGAACACCTAATGCCTTTACCAAACTTTGAGTTTTACCATCACGATGTTAGCCAATACGTTCACGTACCTGGCCATTTAGATTATATACTACACTTTGCATCGCCTGCTAGCCCTATCGATTATTTAAAAATACCCATACAAACTTTAAAAGTAGGTTCGTTAGGTACACATAATTTATTGGGTTTAGCCAAAGCAAAAAAAGCAAGGTTGCTAATAGCTTCAACCAGCGAGGTTTATGGCGACCCTGCTGTACACCCACAAACCGAAAGTTATTGGGGAAATGTTAACCCAGTTGGCCCACGTGGCGTTTACGACGAAGCAAAACGTTTTCAAGAAGCCATAACCATGGCCTACCATACTTTTCACGGTTTAGAAACTCGTATCATTCGTATCTTTAATACCTATGGCCCACGTATGCGTTTAAATGATGGTCGTGTTTTACCCGCCTTTATTGGCCAAGCAATACGAGGCGAAGATTTAACTGTATTTGGCGATGGTAGCCAAACCCGAGCTTTTTGTTATGTAGATGATTTGGTAGAAGGTATTTACCGTTTATTGCATAGCGATTACGCAAGCCCAGTAAACATTGGTAACCCCGATGAAATTACCATTAAAGATTTTGCCGAAGAAATTTTGGCATTAACTGGTGCAAACCAAAAAATAATTTACCATAACCTACCGGTTGATGACCCTAAGCAACGCCAACCCGATATTACTTTAGCCAAGCAACTGTTAGGTTGGGAACCCAAAGTAAGCCGAAAAGAAGGTTTAGAAAGAACCTATGCTTATTTTAAATCGCTATCGCAGGATGCGCTTTATAATAAAGAGCATAATGATTTTTCTGGGTATAGTAAAATGTAAAAATTATGCTTAGCATATACCAATCAATCGTTTAAATTATGGCTCCTGTTTGCAGCATTATTATCCGTTGTTTTAACGAAGAAAAGCATATTGGGCGTTTGTTGGAAGGCATTCGTAAACAAACTATTGTAAATGATTTAGAAGTTATTTTGGTTGATTTGGGTTCTACAGATACAACCGTTAAAATTGCACAAAAATTTGATGTAAAAATAGTTCATATAGAGCCCGAAGATTTTTCTTTTGGAAGAGCCATAAATATGGGATGCGAGGCTGCCAACGGGGATTTTTTGTTGTTTGCCAGCGCTCACGTTTATCCGCTATTTACAAATTGGATAGAGAAAATGTTAAAGCCTTTCGAAAATCCAAAAGTAGCATTGGTATATGGTAGGCAAGTGGGTAACCAGCAAACTAAATATTCGGAACATCAATTGTTTAAAAAATGGTTTCCGGCAACATCACATTACAACCAAGCTATACCTTTTTGTAATAATGCCAATGCAGTTGTACGTAAAAAATTATGGATAGAGCAACCCTACGACGAAAAGCTAACAGGTTTAGAAGATTTAGATTGGGCATCAAAAATGCAAGAAAAAGGATACAGAATTGCCTATGAAGCTTTTGCGACAATTGTACATGTGCATGAAGAAACACCCTCGCGAATTAAAAACAGATATAGAAGAGAAGCTATTGCTTTAAAAAAAATATATCCCGACGAGCATTTTTCTTTTACAAGTTTTTTGCGCTTAACCATTGGTAATATTTGTTCCGATAGTGTTCACGCTTTACACGAGAAAGTTTTTTTTTCGCAAATTGGCTCTATATTTATGTTTAGAACCTTACAGTTTTGGGGCACTTATTTAGGTTACAAACAAACTATGCAACCCGATGAAACTCTACGTATAAGAATGTATTACCCAAACGATTTTCGTAAAAAGCTTTTTAAAATAAGAGAAGAAGAAAGCCATAAAAGCTTAGGCGAAGAAATTATTTACACCGATTTAGATTATACCAAAATATGAATAAATTAACAGCTATTGTACCTATGCGCCATTCCAGTGAGCGAGTTCCTGGAAAAAACTACCGTGATTTTGCAGGTAAGCCCTTGTTTTACCATGTAGTTGATACGCTTTTAAGTTGCAAAACAATAGACCAAGTGGTAATTGATACCGATAGCCTAATTGTAAAAGAACAATGCCAAATACATTTCCCTTCGGTGTTGGTATTAGAACGACCCGAACATTTGCGAGATGGTGCGATACCAATGAACGATGTTTTATTAAACTGTATTAACCAAGTACCCTCGCAATTTTATTTGCAAACACACAGCACAAACCCAATTTTAACAGCCCAAACGCTTAACAACGGTATCGAAAAATTTTTTGAATTGTACCCTATGTACGATTCTCTTTTTTCGGTTACCCGTAAACATGTGCGTTTTTGGGATAGCTTGGCAAGACCCATAAACCATAATGCAAACATACTGCTACGTACCCAAGATTTGCCTCCAATTTTCGAAGAAAACTCTTGTTTTTATTTGTTTACCAAAGCAATTTTAGAAAAAAAACATAACCGCATAGGCGACAGGCCATTTTTATACGAAATACCAGAAGCCGAAGCACAAGATATTGATGTGGAACTTAATTTTATTATGGCCGAATTATTATTTAAAAATTTAAACAACATTTAAACTTGTCATTCAAAGCACCTGTCATTCAGAGCGAAGCACCTGT
>JAYULE010000024.1:0-19740 GCA_043763845.1 Sphingobacteriales bacterium | reverse complement strand
TCTTTTTGTCCCTAGGGACAAAAAGACACCCCTCGTTTATTTAAATGCCGTTGCATTTATTACTTGAATGTAAGCTATTATTTAACCAAAATAAATTGATTAATATTTTTTACCGAAAAAAATAAAGCTGCAAATAGTTAAGTTTGCAATCATCAACATTTGATACTTTTATAATATTTTTATAACTATAACTCTACTATGAAATTTAAGTACAAACAAAATTTAGTAAGATTTTTTACAATAACTTTTATCTTTCTTTTATTAGGGATGCTAAACTCAGCCCAGGCGCAATATTTTGGGCAAAATAAAGTGCGTTACAAAAACTTAAAATTTCAGGTTTACAAAACCCCACACTTTGAGTTGTATTACTACACCAAAAACGACGATTATATAAAACGTTTTGCCAAAGAAAGCGAGGCTTGGTACACCCTGCACCAACAAATTTTTAAAGATACGTTTAACAACATAAACCCTATTATTTTATACGGTAACTCGCCCGAGTTTCAACAAACTACAGCCATTGATGGCGAAATTGGCGTAGGTACTGGTGGTGTTACTGAAGGTTTAAAAAACCGTGTAATAATGCCTATACATGAAATAAACTCGCAAACTCGCCACGTTTTAGGTCACGAGTTGGTACACGCTTTTCAATACCATTCATTAATTACGGGAGACAGTACCCAATTAGAAAATATAGGCAACCTACCATTATGGATGATTGAAGGCATGGCCGAATACCTATCGTTAGGTAAAACCGATGCCAATACCGCAATGTGGATGCGAGACGCCGTTTTAAATAAAGACATACCTACTTTAAACGATTTAACCACCAGCAGCAAATATTTCCCTTACCGTTATGGGCAGGCATTTTGGGCATTTATTGGCTCAACTTATGGCGATTCGGTAATACTTCCTTTATTTAAAGAATCGGCAAAGTATGGTTACCCAATGGCCATTAGGCGCACTTTTGGGTACGATGAAAAAACATTATCCACCTTGTGGAAAACTGCTTTAGAAAATGCGTACAAGCCGCTGTTAAAAGATACCTTACAAATGCCCATTGGGGTAAAAATTGTGGACGATAAAAACGGTGGCAAAATGAATGTGGCACCAGCCATTAGCCCCGATGGTAAGTATTTGGTTTACCTATCGGAACGAGAATTGTTTAGTATAGACCTTTATCTTGCCGATGCCAAAACAGGTAAAATAATACGTTTATTAACCTCTAAAATTAAAAACAAACATATTGATGAGTTTAACTTTATAGAATCGGCTGGGGCTTGGTCGCCCGATAGTAAACAATTTGCCTTTAGTGTTTTTAGCGAAGGGCGTAATAAATTATTGATTGTAAACATAAGCAATGGCAAAACTGTAAACGAAATCACCATGGGTAATGTTGAACAATTTGGTAACTTAACTTGGGCACCCAATGGGGAAGATATTGCGTTTTCGGGCTTAAAACACGGCCAAAGCGATATATTTGCCTACAATTTAAAAACTAAAACACTTAATCAACTAACCGATGATAAGTTTAGCGATTACCAACCCAACTATTCGCAAGATGGGCAGCGCATAGTTTTTAGTACCGATAGGGTTGATTATGATGCCGATGCAAGTGCGGTTATTAGTATGAATATGGCCATTTTAAATTTAAATTATAATACCATAAAAAATATTGCTGTTTTTCCGAAAGCAAACAATTTAAACCCTGTATTTGCCAATAACGATAGTCATATTTACTTCCTATCAAACAAAGATGGTTTTAGAAACATGTACCGTTTAATTGTAAACACGGGTTATGTAGAGCAGCTAACCAATTATTTTACAGGAATTAGCGGTATAACCGAAAACGCCCCGGCATTAAGTATATCAAACACTGGCGATGTAGTTTACAGTTACTACAGGGCACAAAAATACACGCTTTATAATGCAAAAAGCACCGATTTTATACCCACCCCCGCCGACCCTAAAAAGGTGGATTTTACAGCCGCAATGTTACCGCCGCTTAAAATGGTGGGCGTAAATATTGTAAATAAAAATATTGATAATTTTTTAACTTACGATGATTTACCTGCCGAGTTTGTAAAGCCTGTACCCTATAGGCCACAATTTAAATTAGATTATTTGGCAAGTAACGGTGTTGGTGCGGGTGTAAGTAGGTTTGGTGCAGGCTTGCAAAGTGGTGTACAAGCCCAATTTAGCGATATTTTAAGCCGTAACCAAATTTTTGCGGCGGCATCGGTAAATGGGCAAATACAAGATTTTGGCGCACAATTGGCTTATGTTAACCAAAAAAGTAGGTGGAGTTATGGAGGGGCAGTATCGCACATACCTTTCCAATTTGGGTACAGGGCAACAAACCCAAACCTTCAACCCACAAATACAGCTGGTGTATTTATTCGCGAAGATTATACCGATATTATACGTGTTTTTCAACAATCGGTACAAGGTTTTTCTTTTTATCCCATCTCTCGTTCTACCCGTTTTGAGGTGGGTACAGGCGTAAGTTTATATTCGTACCGGGTTGATAGGTTAAGCAGGTATTACGAAAGCGATGCAAACGGAAATTACTTACGAAATTCACCTGTTGAAGTTGATAGGCGCAAAGTTAATACCAATGATTATAACCAAAACAACCCATTTGGTTACAACTTAACCCCTTTTTTAAGTTACGATGTGAATACATTTTTAGTAGGCGATAATGCAGTTGCAGGCGTAACATCAACCCCATTAAATGGTTTTAGGTACCGTATTGGCATACAACAAACTTTTGGTACTTTTAAATACCTTGCACCCACTGTTGATGTAAGAAAATACATACGTACCAAACCGGTAACTTTTGCTGGCCGTTTTTATAGTTTTGGCCGTTTTGGCGATATTGGAAATCAAATTAACCCTTTATTTATTGGTATGCCACAGTTTATTAGAGGTTACGAAGCCAATAGTTTTTTTAATAGTGATGCAAATGGCTTATCTAGCAATGGTTTTAGTATCGACCAGTTAATTGGAAACCGCTTTGCAATAGCCAATTTTGAAATAAGGTTACCTTTTACCGGTCCCGAGAAGCTTTCGGTTATCCCATCTAAAATGTTGTTTTCAGAAGTTAATTTATTTTTTGATGCAGGTATAGCTTGGAATGCTGGCGACAATATTTCGTTATCAAACCAAGTAGAAAAATTAGGGTTTGATAGTAACAACCGCCCTGTTTATAGTAAAACTTCCCGCATACCTGCCTTAAGTGCAGGCATATCGGCAAGGGTAAATGTGTTTGGCTATTTAGTTTTAGAACCCTACTTTGCTTTTCCTTTTACACGTAACGATGTTAAATTGCCAATTTTTGGTTTAACATTTGCACCAGGTTGGTAATTTTTAACTATTAATATAAGCTCTAAAAATAAAATATGCTGGTACGTTTATACGATAACAATCCTAACGAAAAAACTATACAGCAAGTGGTAGAAGTACTAAAAAAAGGGGGTATTATTATTTACCCAACCGATACCGTTTACGGTTTAGGTTGCGATATTACCAAACAAAAAGCCATAGAAAGAATTGCAAAACTGAGGGGTGTTAAAGTAGAGAAAGCAAATTTTTCTTTTATTTGTTACGATTTAAGTCACATATCCGATTATATAAAACCCATTGATACCACCACGTTTAGGGTTTTAAAAAAAGCATTGCCAGGCCCGTTTACTTTTATATTTAATGCCAGTAACCAAGTACCAAAATTGTTAAACAGCAATAAAAAAACAGTTGGAATTAGAGTACCTAATAATAACATTGCCCGTAGTATTGTTAAAGAATTAGGAAACCCAATTTTATCAACTTCTATTCACGATGATGATGAGTTAGTTGAATACGCTACCGACCCCGAATTAATTTATCAAAAATACCAAGATACTGTTGATTTAGTTATTGATGGTGGTTATGGCGATAACGTAGCATCGACCGTGGTTGATTGTACTAATAACCAATTTGATATAATTAGGCAAGGCAAAGGAAATATTATTGATTTTTTGTAAGCCTTTTTGAACGCTATTAAAACCTGCTTGCTTGCTTAATTGTTTTATGGGCTAGCATAAATACCATCTCATAATTAACTTTCTCAAATTAAAAATTCAATAATTTTATTTTTTTAGTTTTAGTTTATGGTATTTATTCTAAAGCATAAATATACTTTTATGGTATTTATTCTAAAATATACATTTAGTTTTTGGGTAATTATACTATATTTGTGATAGCATAACAAAATAATTTCAATGTATAGAAAAAATATAACCGACTTAATAGCTTGGAAACAAAACCCTAACAGAAAACCATTGATTTTAAATGGTGCAAGGCAGGTTGGAAAATCGTGGTTGATTAGGTATTTTGGTAAAAACCATTACAAAGGTAAAATTGTGGAAATTAATTTAGAAAGAAATAAAAATCTACACCTAATTTTTGAAACAAATTTTGATGTAAAAAGAATAATTTTTGAATTGAATTTAGCCTTAAACCTTAACATTGATATTGAAACGGATTTATTGTTTATTGACGAAATTCAGGCATGTGCAGATGCTTTGGGTAGTCTTCGTTATTTTTATGAAGAAATGCCTAATTTACATTTGATAGCGGCTGGTTCGTTATTAGATTTTGAATTTAGAAATCAACCTTTTCCGGTAGGAAGAGTAGAAACATTAAATATTTACCCATTAACTTTCTACGAATTTTTGTTGGCAAGGGGAAAAGATAATTTGGCAAAATTGCTAACTATGCCACCACAAGAGGTTTCACAAAATGTGCTTAGCTATTTTGAGGAAGATTTTAATCTGTACCTTATTGTAGGTGGTATGCCAGAATGTGTGCAGTATTTTATAACATCCAATAATTTAGTTGGCTTAAAAAATATACAAAACGATTTACTTTACAGCTACGAACAAGATTTTAAAAAATATCAACCTAATATAAATTCTGATTGTTTATTAGATATTTTAGAAAACGGAACAAAATATATTGGTAATCAAATAATATACACCAAACTTTCTCAACGTTATACAATACCTACCATAAAAAAAGGAGTTGAATTGCTTAGAAAGGCAAGATTGTTATATCGTGTTTCTAATGTCTCAGTATCAAATTTACCGCTTACCACATCGGGAAAACAATTTAAACTTTTTTTTTTAGATGTTGGGTTGTTGCTTAGAAAAAGTGATTTGGATTACCAAAATTTATACCTAAAAAAAGAATTAAGTGCTGCTTTTCAAGGTATGTTGTCAGAACAGTTTGTGGCACAACAGCTTATAGCCAATAATAATCAAAATGTGTTTTACTGGGCTAGAACAGAGTCGGGTACAAATGCAGAAATAGATTTTGTAATAAATAAAAATGGTAAAATAATACCAATAGAAGTAAAATCAGGAAAAAGTGGTTCTTTTAAAAGTCTTCATTACCTTTTAGATAAAAATAAAAATATAGAAAAAGCTATTGTTTTTTCTTTAGCCAATTATGGTAATAATAATAACATAGAATTTATTCCAATATTTTGGGCTGGCCAAGTTTAGTGTAAAATGTGTTGTTCAAAATTAATCAATAAAGTATTTGTAACTTGTTTTCAAAAAAAACTATCGCTAAAATTTACGTAATAAAGTTGCTTAGTTGCCCTTGTAGTTGCGGTGTAAAGCCATCTTAAAAGTTCGGTATTTAGCATTTCATCGGTTAGGTAACCTTGGTCTATAAATACAATATCCCACTGGCCACCCTGCGCTTTATGGCAAGTTACGGCGTAAGCAAATTTTATTTGCAAAGCGTTAAAATATGGGTTTAGTTTTAGTTCGTCAAGGCGTTCACGCTTGGTTTTTAAATGAGCGTAATCTTCCATTACGGCATTAAAAAAACTTTTTTGGGCATCGTAACTTAAAGCAGGAGTTTCGGCATAAAGAGTATCTAACATTACTTTGCAGTCTAAAGAAAAATCAATTCCTGCATCTTCAAAAGTTAAGCTAACATCGGCAAACCTAAAGCCATACATATCTTTAATATTGCGTACACGGCTAATTTTTGCCGTTTCGCCATTGGCTATAAAACTGCCTTTATCTTCGGGCATCCAAAAATAATTGTTTTTCACAATCATAACCAAATCGCCACCAGTTATTTCATCTTCTCGTCCTAAAACTTGGTGGCGTATGTGTTGGTTATACATATTTGCATTTTTGTTAGACCTACAAATAACCAAGCTATTTTCTTCACCAAAATTGCTATAGGCATAACTTAAACCATCAATAATTTTTTCGCCAGTAATGCGGTAAACATCTTTGTAATTACGGGTTATTATTTGAGGGAAGGCAACCTCTTTTTGCATAATTTGCTCTCGAATAGTGGTAGCGTTTTGTAAAATTCCCGACAGCTGTTGCTGCCTTACCACTTCGGTAAGTTGGGTATGGTAAACCGTTAAATGATAATTGTTCTCTAAATACGATGTTGATAAAGCGGGGCTTTCATTTGTACCAATTGGTGGTAATTGGGCAGTATCGCCTACAAAAATAATGCGGTTATTGTTGCCATTGTAAACATACCTAAACAAATCGTAAAGTAATCCCCCCCCCCATTCTGTAGCCTCGTTTGCAAGCATTGATGCTTCATCAACAATGTAAATAGTATCTTTTGAATTATTGGGTGCTAAACTAAAATTAATTTCGGGGCCACCTGCACCTGCTTTTCTATATATTTTACGGTGTATGGTTGATGCTGGTTTACCCGAGTATTTACTAATAACTTTTGCAGCCCTACCCGTTGGAGCTAATAAAACAGTGGTTATAGCATATTTTGGCAATAGTTTTACCAGTAAACTTACACAAGTTGTTTTACCCGTACCCGCATAACCACCCAATACAAAACAGTTATTTTTATTGGGTTGGTTTATAAAATGCGCCAATTTATTAAATAAGGTAATTTGCTGAGCGGTTGCTTGGTGTGGTAAGTTATTTTGTAAATCTTGCGCTAACATCATTGTATCAAAAATGAACAAAATAGTTCATTTAATTGTGTACATAATTTTTATTAAAAAACACACAACAACCCACTAATAAAACCCAATTACAATAAAATTTTTGAATGAATTTGTATTTAGAAACTATTTATCTTTTAAAGGTATTAACTATTTAATGTGAAATAGTTAAATATTAAAAATTATTTTAGTCTAAACTTAATAATCAAATAAAAATTCATCTTAATAAATTATAAATATTGGTATTTTAAATAATAAAGTCAATTATACCTGAAAATTAATTTTTTTTTGTAACATAAATTTAAAGATATCCGTTAAAAAGAATAAACCGATTAAAATTTTTATAAATTTAACTTAAAACTACCATCAATATTTTTATTTTTTTTAATAAATCGTAACTTGTTAAACTTATTTAAGTATTGTTAAATGTTATTTCAGAATTAATAAGCGTTAGTTAATTTAATTTAGAATTACAATCATTAAAATTCTATTTTTTTTCTAACCGTTAAACCAATAAGTAGCAAGTTTATTATTTGGGAATCAAACACTAGTTTACTAAATTTTAAAATTATATTAATAAAATTTTAAGTTTATATAATGTGAAGAGTAAAATTAATTGTACACGGAATATTATAGTATTAAAAAATTTAGTTCTTATTATGAGATTATAAAAAAAAAATAAACCAATTTTTAATTACAAAAACTAAGAAAATTACATTTTACAAAAAATTTATTTTTTTTATAAAATATATAATTAAAAAAAAAAAATTTTTAATTGTTAGTTATTGTAACTTTTTTATTACATTGCATTACCAATATAAAATAATAATACAAGCAATTAAAAAAAACAGTATGAGAAAACTATTCATTTTTTTATCAATGTTGCTAAGTAGTTACTTAAGCAATGCACAGTTAAATTATTCTTTTTCGGCAAGTTCGGGAGCGTATAATACGCTAAATGGTGGCACCGCAGCAGTTTTAACAGCTGCCAACCCGGGGGTTAAAACATTGCAAGATGAGTCTTTTTCCAATAATGTTCCAATTGGATTCGTTTTTCAGTATAACGGAATTAATTATAGCAAAATTCATTTAAATTGTAATGGTTTTGCTTCATTGGGAACACCCTTTTTAAGTAGTACAACTTTAAATCCTTCTTATGAAATTAATGATTTAAGAGCAGGAAATGGTTATAAAGGGGCAACTAGACCATTTTTAGCGCCTTTTTGGGATAATTTATTGTTAAACTCAGTCGCAGATATTACTTATAGAACAGAAAATTCTGCTCCTAATAGAATTTTTACGGCGCAATGGAACAATGTTATTTGGGGAAGCGGTGCTGGTGCTATTTCATTTCAAATAAAATTATACGAAACTACAAATGTTGTTGATTTTATTTATAAATCAGAAGCGGAAGTTGAAGGTCCGAATAATTCAGCTTCAATAGGTATAACATCCGAAAAAAGTAGAAAAACTTTATTTGAAGTAGATTCTACAAATTTTATTTCACTAAAATCTGTTACAGCTAATCCTTTGATAAGCAGTAAAATAGAAACAGAAACTATTAATGTAAAACCGGCTACTGGGCAAATTTATAAATTTACACCAAATGCTTGTATGCCACCATCGGGTATTGTTTTGATTGGTGCAAGTTCATCAGAGGCAAGTTTACAGTGGACAGCATTGCAAGGTGCAACAAGTTATCAATATGCAATAAGCAATATTGATGTTGAACCATTTACAGGAACAACTAGCGCACTTACAGCTATAAATGTAAAAAGTTTAACACCTGGGACAACATATTATTTTTATATTAAAAATAGTTGCGGCACATTATGGAACAAATTTACCTTTAAAACATCAAATATTGCTGAGTTGCCATTTGCCGAAGATTTTGAAAACACTATTGAGAATCAAATACCCTTAACAATGAGTAGCCAAGAATTAAGTAGTGATTTTGGAGATATTTTTTGGCAAACTACCAATTTATTGCCTGCTGCGTCTGGTAACAAAGTAGCTATTAATGCTTCTCCCTTTACAAGCGCTAAAACATGGATGTATACCCCAGCATTTAATTTATTGGCCAACAACCAGTATAACTTAACTTTTAAAACTTCTTCAACTGGCTCCACCAATGTTTTGGAGGTTTGGTATGGAAAAATGATTGGAGATGGTTCAATGACTAATTTAATTAAAGCTGAAAACGCTTTAGTTAATACATCCTATCAAATTAATTCATATAATTTTACTCCTACAATATCGGGCGAGTTTGCAATTGGATTTAAATATAAATCAGAAGTTAATAATGATATATTTTTGTTAGATGATATAACTTTAAAACCCACAGGGGTTTTACCCGTAGGTTTAGCATTCTTTAAAGCAAAATTAGTTAACGATAAACAGGTTAGGTTAGATTGGCAAACGCTTAATGAAGTAGACGCATCTCATTTTAATATAGAAAGAAGTTCAGATGCAGCAAATTTTGAAACTATTGGTAGAGTTGAATGCAAAGGGGGTTCTAAAATTACAAATTACGATTTTTTTGATAAAAATCCACTTTCTGATGTAAGTTATTACAGACTTAAACAAATTGATAAAAATTCGGAATTTAAATATTCGCATCCCGAAACAATAAAAATGAAATCATTTTTTGCAATGAATTTGTACCCTAACCCATCATCAAAAGAGGTTTTTGTAAAAATTGAAAAAAATGATGGATTAGTTATTCGGGTTTTCTCAATGACTGGACAAGAAATGCCTGTAAATCAACAAATTTTAAATAAAAACTTAATAAAAATTACCCCAACAAACTCTTTGTATCCTGGTATTTACTTGGTAAACGTATCATCAAAAACTGAAACTAGAATATTAAAATGGATAGTGTTATAAACAAATCTTATTAGCTAATTAAATTCACATCGAAATAAAAATATTATGAAACGAAACATTTATTTGATTAAAGCTTTTATATGTGCTGGCTTTAGTGTATTTACCTCACAAATTACAAATGCTCATTCAACTCTTAACAACTTAACAAACACAGTTTCAATTGCTGCTCTTAACCCTAACATGAACGAAAGTTGGCCTACGCCCGCAACAGTTGTAATTAGAAGAAGTGGCGACTTAAGAGCAATTACAATTCCTTTAACAATAACTGGTACGGCAACTTATGGAGTTGATTTTTTATCTTCGGTAGGTAGAAGTGTAACTATACCAATGGGCAAAAAAGAGGTTTGGATACAATTTGTTCCTTTAACCGATAACCTTACGGAAGGTAACGAAACTATTTCGATTAAAATTGAAAACTCAAGTGAATACGCTATAGTCCAAACAAACCCAATTATATGTACTATTATAGATAAAAGTAATGGTATTAGTGATGAAGAAGCCAGCAGATTTTTAATTCAAGCTGGTTTTGGGGCAGATCCTGATGAATTAGCAAAAGTTAAATCTTTGGGGTTTAATGCATGGATAGAGCAGCAAATTGCAAGACCAAAAGGTTATGCGCATAGCAGGATACTTGAACGCAAAGCAAAAGTTGAATCATTATTTCACCATGATGCACAACCAACTGTTTGGGAGAACATTATGCGACGAACTCCGGTTGGGGAAGCAGATACTACAGATATTTTAAGACAAAGAGTAGCATATTCATTACTTCAGATTTTTGTTGTATCTCAGACGATGGATGCAATAATGGGTCATCCAGAGGGATTAACTATTTATTACGATTATTTGGTAGACGGCGCATTGGGGAATTTTAGAACAATGCTAGGTAAAGTTACCATGAGCCCATATATGGGTTTATATTTAAGTCATTTGGGTAATAAAAAAGGCGATCCTATAAAAAACACATACCCCGATCAGAATTATGCGAGAGAAGTAATGCAGTTATTCACAATTGGTTTATGGGAACTAAACTTAGATGGAACAAGAAAACTACAAAATGGTTTACCTATACCAACTTATAACGATTTAGATATTTCTTCATTTTCGAGAGTATTTACTGGGGCAACTTGGGGAAATGCAACATGGGAGGATTTTGGAGAAACATCTGAAGGATTTTTAATACCAATGAAAACTTTTGAAAGTACGCATGATGTTGGTTCAAAAAAATTATTAAGAGGTGTAACTTTACCTGCGGGACAAACTGCAATAAAAGATATTAATGACGCTTTAGATAATTTGTTTAACCACCCTAATGTAGGGCCTTTTATAGCAAATCTTCTTATTCAAAGATTAGTAACTTCAAATCCAAGCCCTGCATACATTTCTAGGGTTGCTACAAAATTTAATAATGATGGTGCCGGAGTAAGAGGAAATATGGCGGCGGTTGTAAAGGCTATATTAATTGATAAAGAAGCTAGAGATTTTGCTAATACACAATTGGCAACTTTTGGTAAAATGAGAGAACCATATATGACATTAATTAATATGGCTAAAACATTTAATGCACAATCACCTAGCGGTAGTTGTGAAAGTGTTGCTTATATGTACGAGTTTTATTTACAAGAAGTATTTAGAGCGCCTAGTGTATTTAACTTTTATTTACCAGCCTATAGAGCGCCAGGTCAGATTACTGTTTCGGGAAAATTTTCACCCGAATTTCAAATTTTAACTGCTGTTACCGCTATTGAAACTCAAAATAATTTATTAAATTGTGTTAATAATGAGATTTCAAGATGGGGATCAGAACCCCAATCTAAAATGACTATGAAATTTGACGAGGAAGTGCCTTTAGCTGGCAACCCAGATGCTATGATTAGAGTACTTTCAAGAAAAATGACTGGGGGTACTTTAAGTCCTAAATCATTTGAAATTATTAGAGAGGCTGTAGTAAAAATTCCTGAAACTGGTAACGATTGGCAATTGGCAAGGGTTAAACTTGCAGCATACCTTACAGCATCAAGTGCAGAGTTTAATATTCAAAAATAAAAACTAGAAATTATGTCAAATACAATTAATAGAAGAAATTTTCTTGGGCAAGCAAGTTGTGCTGCAGTTGGTTCATCGGCTCTTTTAGGCTCAATTACCAATTTTATGACCACCAATTCTGTATTAGCCGCGGGTGCTGCAGATTTCACAGATTATAAAGCATTAATTTGCTTCTTTTTACCAGGTGGAAACGATTCGTCAAATATGCTAGTTCCTACTGGTGCTGCTTATCAACAATATGCAACAGCGAGGGCAGATTTAGCTTTATCTCAAAACTCATTATTACCCATAACCCCTATTAACTCAGTAAATAGACCTTTAGGGCTACATCCTGGAATGTCTGGAATTAAAAGTCTTTTTGATGCAGGCAATTTATCATTTGTTGCAAACATAGGAAGTTTAGCAAAACCAACAACTATTACAGATTACCGAAATGGGAGCGCTTTACCATACGGTATAACCTCACACTCTGACCAGCAAGAGCAGTGGCAAACTTCACTTGCAGATGTGAGAGCAGGTTTAGGATGGGGAGGCAAAATATCAGATTTTATGGTTGAGGCAAATAGAACTTCCAATATTTCGATGAATATTTCAGTAAACGGAAATAATTTGTGGCAAGTAGGTAATAACGTTGTTCCTTACACTGTTAACTCAAATGGTGCAGTAGCATTAAATGGATATGACCCTAATAACAATTATAACCCAATTCATAAAGCTGCAATAGATAGCCAATTATCTCAAAACTATAAGAATATTTTAGAAGCAACTTATAGTAAAATGAAAAGAAATTCACTTGATGCTTATACAGAGTTTAGTGCTGCTACAAATTTATCTATGCCAGCGGATACTTTAGGCGATGGCGCATTAGGAAAATCGTTAAGACAAATTGCAAAAGTTATAAATGGCAGAGAATTTTTAGGAGTTAAACGACAAGTTTTTTATGTAGAATGGGGCGGTTGGGATTTTCATGATAATGTACTTGATAATATGGCAACTATGATGCCTATAGTAAGTGATGCAATGAAATCTTTTTACGATTTGTTAACCGCAATGGGTGTTCAAAATAATGTAACTCTTTTTCAGGCATCAGAATTTGGGCGTAGTTTAACATCAAATGCTGCAGGCTCAGATCATGGTTGGGGTGGTAACACTTTTGTTATGGGTGGAGCTGTAAAAGGTGGACAAGTAATAGGTACCTATCCCGACTTATTTAAAGGAAACCCTTTAGATATTGACCGAGGAATATTAATACCTACAACATCGGTTGACCAACTTGCTGCCGAACTAGCTTTATGGATGGGAATTAGCAAGTCTGAATTACCATTAATTGTACCTAATATTTCTCGTTTTTATAACCTAGCAGGTACTGCACTTCCACTAGGATTTATGAAATCTTTTTAATAAAATTTATAACCCTAAAAGTCTTATTAAAATTATATAAGACTTTTGGGGTTTTTAATATCACCTTAATTCACATAAATTAAAATATTATGGAAAGGCAAGAATTTTTAAAATCATTAGGTATTAGTTTTGCTGCGGTATGTGCAGGGGCTTGTTTAAGTAGCTGCGGTAAAGATGAACAACCTGTAATAGATGACACAACAAAACCACCCCCAACAGAACCCCCACTCCCCGATGGTGTTTTAACAGCAAAGTTTACCGATATGCCTTCTATTGGAAAATCTATAATTGTAGGTAAAGCAATGTTTGTAAGAATTGCAGAAAGTAATGTAGCAAGTTCGTTTATAGCTTTTTACAAATTATGCCCACATAAAGGGGGTGTGCTAACTTCCAGAAACAATTTAATAGAATGTAATTTGCATGGTGCAAGATACAAACTCAATGGAAGCATTAAAGATCAGCCTAGGTTAGGTGGCGGTTCAACATCCGAGTTAAAACTTTATCCAATTACTGTAACAGCAACAAATGTAAATGCAAACACAAAAGCTTAATAGTTTAGTTAAAATATTTAGTTGATATATGCTACAATTTAAATTCTTCAATTTTAACAGATAAACAATTTATTATAAACCTATGAAAATAAAATATAAGGATAAAATTAAAAAAAACCTTATACTAAAAATATAAGAAAAATATGCTAGCAAGCCTTAATCTTCAAAATTTATTGGTGTTAGATATTGAAACTGTACCGCAATACAAAACTTTTGAAGAGTTACCCCCACATTTTCAAAAATTATGGGACGAAAAAACAAGGTTTCAGCGTAAAAATGACCAAACTGCCGAAGAATTTTATCAACGGGCTGGTATATGGGCAGAGTTTGGTAAAATAGTTTGTATTTCGGTAGGTATTTTTAAAGATGAAAACAATTTAAGGGTAAAATCTTTTTTTGGTAACGATGAAAGGTTATTGCTGCAACATTTTACAATTTTATTGAACACCCAAGCTAAAAATTTAATTTTAGGTGCACACAATGGTAAAGAATTTGATTTCCCATACCTATGTCGGCGTATGTTAATTAACGATTTAAAAATACCGCAACAGCTAGATATTGCAGGCAAAAAACCTTGGGAAATTAACCATATTGATACCATGGAATTGTGGAAATTTGGCGATTATAAAAATTATACATCCTTAAATTTATTAGCCGCCATATTTAATATTCCCACCCCAAAAGATGATATTGATGGAAGCCAAGTTGGGGAAGTATATTGGCAACAAAATGGTTTAGAGCGTATTAAAACTTATTGCCAAAAAGATGTAATAACTACTTGCCGTTTAATACAACGCTTTAAAGGCTTAAAAACATTAACCGAGGCTAACATAACTTTAGTAGATTAAATGGGTAATTTGTGGGTTAAAAACCTTAAAATAAGTTTTAAAACCGAAACGGGTTTAGTAAATATATTAAACGATATTTCGTTTACTATAAACCAAGGGCAAATAGTAGGATTGGTGGGCGAATCGGGTTCTGGAAAATCAGTTACTTCGCTGGCTATTATGCGTTTGCTAGAAAAAAATGCAGCAGTAAATGGACAAATTTTATTAGATGGTGTTGATATTTTAGGAATAAGTGAAAAGGAAATGCAAAATTATCGTGGTAACAAAATAGCCATGATTTTTCAGGAACCCATGACATCCTTAAACCCCGTAATTACCTGCGGTAAACAAGTAAACGAAACCATTATTCGCCACCAAAAAATATCGGCTAGAGCCGCAAAAATAAAAACCATTGCACTTTTTAACGAAGTAAAAATACCCTATGCAGAGTTTGCATTTAATAAATATCCGCACCAATTATCGGGCGGGCAAAAGCAAAGGGTAATGATTGCAATGGCCTTAGCTTGCAACCCAAATGTGCTAATTGCCGACGAACCCACCACAGCTTTAGATGTTACCGTACAAAAAAACATTTTAGAGTTGTTGTTGAAATTGCGAGAAGAACGCAATATGAGCATTCTTTTTATTTCACACGATTTGGGCGTAATTGGCGAAATTGCCGACCGTATTTTGGTGATGTACAAAGGCAATTTTGTAGAGGAAGGTAACGTAGAAACGGTTTTTACCAACCCCAAACACCCCTACACCAAAGGTTTACTTGCTTGTAGGCCAATGCCGCAGTACCAATTAAAAAAGCTGCCCACCATCGCCGATTTTGTGGCTTTCGCCGATAATAAAATAACCGCAACTGCAAATACAATTGAAAGTTTAAGATTAAAATATGAAATTAAACCGCAAGAAATTACCCAGCAAAGGCAAGCGCTTTATCAGCAAAAACCAATTTTAGAAATTAAAAACTTAAAAACTTGGTTTCTTTTAAAAAGTGGCTGGTTTAGGCAACAACAAAAATTTGCCAAAGCTGTTGATGGCTTAAGTTTTGATATTTACCCAGGCGAAACTTTTGGTTTGGTTGGCCAATCGGGTTGTGGAAAAACCACCTTAAGCCGTACCATTTTAAAATTAATTGAACCTACAAGTGGCGAAATTATATTTGATGGAGCTAACTTATCTAAACTTATCCCCAAACTTATGCGCCCGCATAGAAAAAACATTCAGATAATTTTTCAAGATCCTTACTCGTCGTTAAACCCCAGCATAAGTATTGGCAAAGCACTAATAGAGCCTTTAAAAGTGCACAATTTGCATAAAAACGATACCGAAAGAAAAGATTTTGTAGTTGATTTAATGGAGAAGGTTGGCTTAAACGCCGATTATTTTAACCGTTACCCACACCAATTTTCGGGCGGCCAACGCCAGCGAATTGTAATTGCTAGGGCATTAGCTTTACAACCCAAACTAATTATTTGCGACGAATGTGTGTCGGCATTAGATGTATCGGTGCAGGCCCAAGTTTTAAATTTATTAAAAGATTTACAGCAACAGTTTAACCTTACTTACCTATTTATATCACACGATATGGCCGTTGTAAAACACATTGCCAACCGCATGATGGTAATGAACAAAGGAGAAATTGAAGAGATAGGTTTCCCCGATGATATTTTTAATAATCCACAAAAAGAATATACCAAGAAGTTAATTGCTGCTATACCTAAAGGGAAAGTTTAGTGTTTTTGGTTTTTTGTTTTATGAAATTTGATGCCGAAAATTGAGTAAATTTTGCGCTAAAATACGTTATGCTACACTTTCTACTGCGGGCTTAATGTTCTCTAAATCCTTTTTATTTTATATTTTTTTTCTAAAACTAAATCAAAATTGTTTAGAAGATTAAATTAAGTATTGTAATGAAAAAAACATTCTTTTTTTTTAATAAGCCTAAATGATTATTTTTTATCATTATAAGTCTAAATATTTGACAATAATTTACCTTTATTGCATTAATCGCATTATTTAAGTCTTTAATACATTAAATAAATATAAAATTAAGTAACAAACACTAATTTAATACCAACATTACGTAAAATACTGATAATGATGTTGAAACATATAATTTATTTTAAACTAAAATTTTTTAATTCTTAAAAATTTATCATATTGCGTAAAATTAAATCCTAAAAAATATGAAAACTCACTCACTCACTCACTCACTCACTCACTCACTCACTCACTCACCGCCTTGTACTAATTACACTTACAGTAGGTCTTATGTTAAACAGCAGTTGCCGTAAAGCCCCCTTACAGGAAAATATTTATAGCCCTACTAGTTCACTTCAAGATACTACTAATACTATTTTAGGTAAGAAATTAGAAAATCCTTACACTTTGCAAAATATGCGTAAGGCTTATACTGCAATAACAACTAGTAACAATACCAAATACAAAATTTTAAATGTAGATAACCCTGTACGTTTAACTCACAAATACATACGCTTTTTACCAAAAGATACTTTAGAATATGATAGATTGGTAAGAGATACTATCCTTAAATTATACAATACCCCTTTAGATTATGAAATTGCCATACAGGGTAATTATTATCATGACCCAACAGTAAAATATAATCTTTATACATGGTTATATGCTAGTGTACCCGAGGGGCATGCACTTTTACCAGATATTCAACATCAATTTTTAGATAGTTTATATATACCCGAAGAAGACCCATTATTAAATACAACATCCAATACAGTAGCTAATACTAAAACAACTTTTAGTGATAACGATTTAGCAGGTTCGCGGCAAATGCTTATTAACAATTTGCTAAACCAAGCCATGACCCAAACTCACAATTACGAGTATATAAATAATACAAATAATAAGCTTAAAACATTATCGTACAACCCACAAGGTAATATAACTACTTACGATACCCTTTTAAAAAAATTAGTGCCTTTACAAGGAGTACGCATACGAATGAAAAGGTGGTTTACTACCAGAATAGTAGAAACAGATGCCAATGGTAATTACAAAAGTGCTACAACATTTAGTGGCCCTGTAAACTATTATTTATTTTTTGAAACCTCTAGGTTTGATATACGAACAGGTTGGTTTGGGCAAGCCAGTATAAATGGCCCTAAACAAACTGACCCTTGGAATGTGACAATTTGGCCCGATGATATTAACCGTTTTTACGCCGATGTTTTTAGAGGTGCCTACCGCTATTGGTACGGAGATATCGGCGGTTTGTATCGCCCCACACTTGTTACCGCTATTAAATATGCGGCCAGAGATAACAATACTAACACAAGTACTCATGGCGTGGCTACACCTAGTCTCTCAGTATTTGGCGTATTTCCTCAAATATACATTAGCCGAAGATTGAACGGAAGAATTACGGATAGCGATGAAAACTTTACCACTACCGTACACGAAACCGCACATTACACGCATTATAGAAACATGTTGAAAAATTTTAAATTAATGAACAGCATGATAAGAGAAAGCTGGGCTACTGCTGTTGAGTTGTATATAACCAAAAAAGAGTACCAAGCTAAGGGGATAACAAATTATGGGGAACCTGTGTATTTTGATGTATCCACAGATTTTTTTCCAACGTATAGAGGATATCAACTTTTTCAAGTTACCAGTTCTGTTAGTTACACACCTCTATTTATTGATTTAGTAGACAACAACAATCAATTTCAATCAATTGGCTCAGGTAATAATGGTGCATTGAAGGACAATATTACGGGCTATAATATGCCTGCTTTAGAAAGTTACTTAGCATTAGTTGAAAACCAAAACGATTTACGATTTTTTCTTAAAAATCATAAACCTGTAGGTGTCACTGATGTTCAATTAGATGATTTTCTCTCACAATTTAAATTTTAATTACTATGAAAAAGTTATTAGTGTTTTTATTTATAACCAGTTGCTTTTATATTTTTAATTCTTGCAGCGAGCCTTCAAGGGGCGATGTAATAAATGTTACTAGATTGTATTTTAACAATAGCACCAACTATTTAATTAAATTTATACCTTACAAGAACGGTCTGGCTATAACAGATAGCATTAAAGTATTTTTACCTAATACAATTACCCAATTAGAAGGTTTAAAATTTAATTCGCAGTCTGGTGCATCTTCAACTTTTGACTTTAAGTATAGACGAAATACCGATTCTATAATGGTTATATTTAATAATATCAAAAAGGAAAAGCATAAGTTTTCTGTAACGAATACGTTAGTAAGCCCTTATTTACCTAGCAAAGAACGTAGTATATATACTAATGATGGAGGAGCTTACGATGTAAAAATAATTGAACAACGTAAAAACTTTATTGAAGTAGAATTCACCTATACCTTTTCAGAGCAAGATTATTTAGATGCAGAACTTATAAATTAAAAGCAAACCTATAAGGTTTTTAAAACCTTATAGGTTTATTCAATTTATGAAATATACTATGCCTGTTTTAAAACGCTATTTAGCCAGAGTACACAACCAGAGTGATTTGCGCAAGAAATTAAAAAACAATAAACCAACTGGTGTTACAGATACTCAAATAGATAACTTCCTTTCACAATTTAAATTTTAATATTATGAAAAGGTTAACTCTGATCCTCTTTATATTAATTAGTTTAATATTTAATTCTTGTGAACCACCTAGATCAAATGTTTTAAAAGTTACAAGAATCTTTTATAATAACACTACTAGCCATTTAATTAAATTTATGCCTTATAAAAATGGTTTAGTAATAACAGATAGCATTAAAATATTTCCGCCTAATTCTATCACTTTATTAGAAAAAAGTAAATATAATATGCCATCAGTAACGACAGATTTTGTTTCAAATTATCAACAATTTACAGATTCTATCGAAGTGAACTTTGACGATATAAAAAAAGAAAATCACAATTTTCTTAAAACTTATATAGTGTTTGAACGAAAACCCACAACTTATTTTATTATAGATAGTTACCATTATTTACTGTTTTGAATAAATTTATTTATTTTGTAATAATACTGT
>JAYULE010000023.1:0-19837 GCA_043763845.1 Sphingobacteriales bacterium | reverse complement strand
TGGTGTAAATTTCATTAGTGTCCTCAGTTTTCTCCTGGTTTATTGGGCCTTCGCCAACAGGTTCATTAATTACTATATCGGCATTTGCATCACCTTTAACAGTTTTTTCTCCAGGGTCGGCTTTTTTAATATCTTCAATAGTAGGTGGCTCTTCCTCAGTTACCTCAATATCAGGTTTTACAACTGGTGGCGGAAACTTAATTTGATCAACCTTTGGTGGGGGTGGCTCTACTGGAGGTGGTGGAGGTGGTGCCTTATCAATAGAAGGTGGTGGGGTTAAAATAACCTCAGTTTCTTTAAATTTATCTTTGCTATCTTCTAAACTGCCTTTAATTAAGCTAATAATTAGTGGGCTTCCAATGGCAAGCGAAAACAACAATACACCAGCTATAATTGCTTTATTGGTATTTTTGTTATTGTCTTGACGTAATTGGTAAGCTCCGTATTCTTTATTTCGGCCATTAAAAACTATGTCTATCCAGTTTTGGTTTAATATATCCAATTTTGACATAATGCTTTTTTTTAAATTGTAAAACGAAAAAAATCGCTTCTATTATTTATATACTCCTTGGTCTTTCAACAAATTAATTTCGGCGGTCTCAATCTTATTTACAATACCATAAGAAGGTACACCTGCAATTTTAACTTCGTCTAAAATATCCACAAAGTTTTTATAGTTCGATTTGTCTGTAGGTTTAATAATAACCATTAAACCTTTTTTAGGGTCGCCGGTTCCAGCAATTACTTTTTTATTATTATCAATAAAAGCACCTCTTATGCCGCTTTTGCCGTAATTATCAACGGTAGGAGGATTATCGCCTGCTACGCCCATGTACCAAACTATTTTATTATCCGAAGCCAATAAAACCGTCATTGTGCGTGATGCTTTAACATCAAGTTGCTTTTCTTCGTCTTTTGGTTTATCAGGCATAAACATATCCATAGCCTGAGGTTTGGCAAGCGTAGTAGTTAGCATAAAAAAAGTAATCAAAAGAAAAGCTAAATCAACCATTGCGGTTAAATCAACTTTGGTCGACATTTTTTTACTTCTGGTTTTTTTGCCTTTACCACCCCCGCCGGAGGTATCTAATTCTGCCATTTTCTTATTTTTTAATTATCGCCTTCTAACGAAGTAATTAGACTAAATTTATTAATTTTTTGCTCTTGCAAAATATTAATTATTTTTTTTATGGTTGGGTACTCTTCTTTCGAATCGCCTTTTAACGTAAACCTTAGTTCGTTACCGTGTAGTTCTTTGGTTGCGTAACGGGCTTGCAAAATCCAAGCGTTAAGTTGGTTATCTAAACTATCGGTAGGTATGCCGGGTTGGGTTAATTTCATTCTGTCGGCATTATCTAAGGCTATATATTGCTTTAAATTTGCAATGGGTACACCAAACGATTCTATAAGGGCAAACCTTTTAGTTTCTTCGGGTGTGAAAGCAATTTTATATTGTTCGCCCATTTTTTGTAAAGTTTTTATTCTTACATCTTGGCCAACTACCCCAAAAAACACCTTTCCTTGCCCAATGGTTAACATGGATATATCGGCATCGGGCACCTTTGTTTTTACGGTTGATGATGGTGTATCAACGGCTAAGGCTTCGGGTTGGCGGGCAGTTGCCGTTAATATAAAGAAAGTAAGTAACAAGAAGGCTACGTCGCACATGGCGGTCATATCCGTGGAGGTACTTTTTCTTTTAATTTTTACTTTTGGCATCGCTTTAAAATTTAATAGTGATTTAATTGTGTTAATAACATCTTTTCCTTAAAAATTAAGGTTCGATAAAAATCACTAACTATTTACTATGCGTTGCAGCGTAAGTTTGTACAATAGAAAAACCAGCTTCGTCAATAGAATAAGTTAAGCTATCAATTTTAGAGGTAAAAAAATTATATGAAATAACGGCTACCAACGATGTTGCAATACCTGTTGCGGTGTTAATTAAGGCTTCAGAAATACCGTTTGCCAATTGAGCCTGATCTGGAGCACCAGATGTTGCTAAACCACCAAAAGCTTTAATCATACCTGTTACTGTACCTAACAAACCACCTAATGTACCTACTGAAACTAGAGTAGCAATAATAGTTAAGTTTTGCTCTAACATTGGCATTTCTAACGATGTAGCTTCTTCAATGTCTTTTTGAATAGCTAAACATTTTTGTTCGGTATCCATACTGTTATCAGTTTCTACTGCTTTGTATTTAACCAAACCCGATTTTATAACTGCAGCAACCGATCCTTTTTGTTTATCGCATTCGCTGATTGCAGCATCAACATTACCAGCTGATAGCAATGATTGTACTTTTTTAACAAAAGCATCCACATTTGCTGTGCCGGCAGCTTTGTTTATTACCAAAAAACGTTCGATAGAAAAAACAATTACCATTAATAACATACCCATAAGCATAGGTACAATTGGCCCGCCTTTGTAAACCATACCAAAATAGTTTCCTGGTAACGGATGATTTAGGTTTGAACCACCTTCGAAGTTTGAACCATTACCCATTACAAATAGATATAAAATCCATCCTACTGCAATACATACTACTATTGCCAGACCGGCAAATATTCCTGAACCTTTCGATTCTTCATTTTTAGCTGTTGGTTTTGTTGCGTTTGCCATTGTTTTTTGTTTTAATTTTAGTTGTTAGTGTATTATAAAGTAATTTTAATTGTTTAATAACAAGTTGATAAAGATAAAATTTTAAATTAAAAAGTTTAATATTAAAAAATGCTAGTATAATTTTTTTACAATGAAAATCATTTTTTAATCAATAACCAAATATTGTATTTAAATTTTGTGTTAATTAAATGTTAATTACAAAAAAAAATGTTACAATACAACTGATTTTTAACAAAATAGAATTTTAAAATTATCTTCTAGCTGCTTAAACAATTGCTGTGCCATTTACTTTTTATGATATAAAACAATTGTTTTAAATAAGTTTGAGCAATGAATTTGTAAAATTGATTCATTTTAAAATACACCTAAATATAATTGATTTTAAAAAAACCTTTTACACCTCATAAATTTTTGTAATTTTGCAGGCTTAATTATAGGTAATGAAACCCTTAAAATTGTTTTTATTGCCCTTTACTGGTTTAAAAATTGGTAAACACCAATTTGAATATCAAATTGATGATGCTTTTTTTAATGCTTTTGAGTATTCGCTAGCAAAAAAGGGCAATTGCAAAGTGGTGTTAGATTTAGAAAAACAAGAAACAATGCTAATTCTTGATTTTACTATTGAAGGTAAAGTGTTTTTAAATTGTGATAAATGCTTGGGTAATTACCCACAAGCCATTAATGCGAAAGATAGGCTGATAGCTAAGTTTGCTCACGAAGATTTAACCAACAGCACTGATGAAGTGGTGGTACTAAACAAAAACGAAAGTGAAATAGATGTTTCGGCATTTATTTACGAAATAATAAGTTTAGCAGTGCCATGCGTTAGCGTTTGCGAAAACCCAGGTAAATTAAATACTTGTGATATTGAAATTTTAAATAAAATAGAAGTATTATCGGCTAATATTAAGCCTGAAAATGATACAGTAAACTCCCCATGGGAGGTATTAAAAAATATTAAAAACAACTAATAACTAAAATTATGGCACACCCGAAAAGAAAAATATCCAAATCGAGAAGAGACAAAAGAAGAACGCATTATAAAGCGGTTGCTCCTTCGTTATGGACTTGCAAAGAAACTGGTGCAGTACATTTACCACACAGAGCATACAACGTTGATGGTAATTTATACTTTAAAGGTAAATTACTTATCGAGAACACTAAAGTAGCTTAAGTTATTTTACTTAAAAATGAATAATTTGTACACAAAATCAAAATCTGAGAAAATGTACAAATTTTTTTTATGCCTTATAAAAAGCGAATGTTTTAAATGAAAATTGGCTTAGATATTATGGGTGGCGATTACGCCCCAAAAGCAACAATTTTAGGTGCAATTGAAGCACACAAGCAACTTGCTGCCAACCAAAACCTAGTTTTAATTGGCGATAAAGCAATAGCTTTACCTGTTTTAGAAGCTAATAATTTTAACCCAAACCATTTCGAGTATGTGCAAACTACTGAAGTTATTGGAATGGGCGAACATCCTGCAAAGGCAATTTTACAAAAACCAAATTCTAGTATTTCTCTTGGCTTTCAATTACTTAAAGATGGTAAAATAGATTCGTTTGCTTCGGCAGGTAACACTGGCGCAATGCTGGTGGGTGCAATGTTTAGTGTAAAAGCCATTAAAGGTGTTTTGCGCCCTGCAATAGCCTCAATTATACCTAAACTTAAAGGTGGCTTTGGCATTTTATTAGATGTTGGTGCCAATGCCGATTGTAAACCCGAAATGTTATTGCAATTTGGTATTTTGGGCAGTATTTACGCCCAGCAAATGTTTAATGTTGCCAAACCTAATGTAGGTTTAATGAATATTGGCGAAGAAGAAGAAAAAGGTAATTTATTATCGCAAGCTACTTTTATGCTAATGAAAGCATCCAAACAAATTGATTTTTTTGGTAACTTAGAAGGCCGAGATTTGTTTAACGATAAAGCTGATGTTATCGTTTGTGATGGTTTTACAGGCAACGTTGTATTAAAACTAGCTGAATCTTTTTATGTTTTAACCCTTAAAAAAGGTATGAAAGACGAATTTTTCGATCGCTTTAATTACGAACAATATGGCGGAAGCCCTATTTTAGGTGTAAATGCCCCAGTAATTATTGGCCACGGTATTTCTACCCCCGAAGCCGTGAAAAATATGCTCTTATCATCAATAAAGATGGTAAAAACCAAATTGATAGACCAATTTAATATCGCATTTAGCGATAAATAATAGCTAAAAATATGAGTAAAATTTATGCTGCAATTACTGCAGTTAATGGTTACGTACCCGAATATGTGCTTACCAACCAAGAGTTAGAAACCATGGTTGATACTAACAACGAATGGATTTTGTCTCGAACGGGAATAAAAGAACGCCGAATACAAAAGGGCGAAGGTTTAGCAACATCTGATTTAGCAGTACCTGCTGTTGAGGGCTTATTAAAAAAGCGTGGAATAAGTGCCGATGAAATAGATTTAATTATATTTTGTACTACCACGCCCGATATGTTTTTTCCGGCAACTGCCGTAGTATTGGCCAATAAAATTGGGGCAGTAAACGCTTGGGGCTTCGATTTAAACGCAGCATGTTCGGGCTTTTTGTTTGGTTTACAAACAGGTGCTCAGTTTATAGAATCGGGTAAGCATAAAAAAGTGTTGGTTGTAGGTGGCGATAAAATGTCATCAATAATTAACTATAACGACCGTACAACTTGCATAATTTTTGGCGACGGTTGTGGTGCAGCCTTGTTAGAACCTAACACCGAAGGTTTTGGAATTATAGATTCTATTTTAAAATCAGACGGCTCGGGCGGGGCGCATTTATACCAAAAAGCAGGCGGTTCTTTACACCCGCCAACCCACCAAACTATTGATAACCAAGAGCATTATTTACACCAAGAAGGACAAGCAGTTTTTAAATTTGCAGTAACCAATATGGCCAACGTAGCTGCCGAGGTAATGGAAAACAACAACCTAACTGCCGATGATATTGCTTGGTTAGTGCCACACCAAGCTAATAAACGCATTATTGATGCAACCGCAAGCCGTTGTGGCATTGCTCCCGATAAGGTAATGATAAACATAGAAAAATTTGGAAACACCACAAACGGTACCATACCCTTATGTTTATGGGAACTTGAAGGCAAATTAAAAAAAGGCGATAATTTAATTTTAGCAGCTTTTGGCGGAGGCTTTACATGGGGTTCTATTTATTTAAAATGGGCATATTAAGCTTATTTTTTTTTGAATAAATTATTATATTCGCTTTATACTATACTTTCAAACTAACCAAAATATAAAATGGGAATGGATATTAAACAAATTCAAAGTCTGATTACTTTTGTGGCTAAATCGGGCGTGAATGAAGTCTCTATAGAAGAAACAGATTTTAAAATAACAATAAAGACCAACCAAGAACCAACTATTGTAAACGCTACCGTTGCACAATCAGTTTTACCACAAGCACAAGCACCGCAACCGGTTTTGGTATCGGCACCAATTGCAACAACTATTACAACCGACGATACCAAGCATGTTGCTGTAAAATCACCAATGATAGGTACTTTTTACCGTTCATCCAATCCAGATAAACCTCCTTTTGTAAGTATAGGAGACGAAATTTCAATAGGTCAGGTAGTTTGTGTAATTGAAGCAATGAAACTTTTTAACGAAATAGAATCGGAAGTTGCTGGTCGTGTAGTTAAAATAATGGTCGATAATTCGTCTCCTGTTGAATACGATCAACCCTTATTTTTAATAGAAGCAATTTAACAATTATTGATTTTAATAAACATACTTTGTGTGTTTATAGGTTTCAATAAATTCGATAAAATATAAAATGTTTAAAAAAATATTAATTGCTAACCGTGGCGAAATTGCATTACGTATTATACGTACATGTAAAGAGATGGGCATAAAAACAGTTGCCGTTTATTCAACCGCAGATAGAGATAGTTTACACGTACGCTTTGCCGATGAAGCTGTTTGCATTGGCCCGCCAGCAAGTAAAGATTCGTACCTAAGTATTCCAAATATTATTTCGGCTGCCGAAGTTACCAATGCCGATGCCATACACCCAGGCTATGGTTTTCTGTCCGAAAACGCAAAATTTTCTTCTATTTGCGAAGAATATGGCATAAAATTTATTGGCGCAAGTGCCGACCAAATAAACGGAATGGGCGATAAAGCATCGGCAAAAAATACAATGAAAGTTGCTGGCGTTCCTACTATTCCAGGCTCCGATGGTTTACTAACAGATGTTAAACAAGGTATTAAATTAGCAAACGAAATTGGTTACCCAGTAATATTGAAAGCAACTGCTGGTGGTGGTGGCCGAGGTATGCGCCAAGTTTGGAAAGATGAAGATTTTGAAAATGCGTGGGATAGCGCAAGGCAAGAATCGGCCGCTGCATTTGGAAACGATGGCTTATATTTAGAAAAGTATATTGAAGACCCAAGGCACATAGAAATTCAAATAATTGGCGATAAGTTTGGTAAAGTTTGCCATTTATCAGAACGTGATTGCTCTATACAACGCCGCCATCAAAAACTCGTTGAAGAATCTCCTTCACCATTTATGACCGACGAACTAAGAGATAAAATGGGTAAAGCCGCCATTATTGGTGGCCAAGCCGTAAACTACGAAGGAGCTGGTACTGTAGAGTTTTTGGTAGATAAACATCGCAACTTTTACTTTATGGAAATGAACACCCGCATACAGGTAGAACACCCTGTAACCGAAGAGGTTATTAATTTTGATTTGATAAAAGAACAAATTAAAGTAGCATCGGGAATACCCATATCGGGTAAAAATTATCTGCCTAAAATGCATGCCATAGAGTGCAGGATAAATGCAGAAGACCCGTTTAATAATTTCAGACCTTGCCCTGGTAAAATAACACACTTTCACTCGCCTGGTGGCCACGGCGTAAGAGTTGATACCCATGTTTATGCAGGTTACCAAATACCATCAAACTACGATTCGATGATTGCTAAACTTATTTGCGTTGCACAAACCCGCGAAGAAGCCATTTGCACTATGGAACGCAGTTTAAGTGAATTTGTGATTGAAGGAGTAAAAACAACTATACCATTCCATTTACTTCTAATGAAAGACCCTAATTTTAGAGCTGGTAATTTTACTACTAAATTTATGGAAACTTTTGATATGACACCCGAAGAGACTTATTAAAAACCCATAACGCAATTTTAGCGTAAATGTAAAACACCCACACCTAATTTAAAAAAAATGGATTTGATAAAATCTATAAAAAACAAGGGCAAAAGCATTGAAGCCGAAATGTCTTTCTTCGATCATTTAGATGTACTGAGAGGCCATTTAATACGGTCGGCAATAGTTATTTTATTGCTAACCTGTTTGTGTTTTTTTTATTACGATTTTTTATTTGATGTAGTAATTATGGGGCCTAAACGACCCGATTTTTTTACTTATAGAATGATGTGCAGTATAGGCGAATATTTTAAATTAGGTCCCGATTTTTGTATAACCTCCATCCCTGGCAAAATTATTAATACCCAGTTGGGTGGGCAATTTACATTGCAAATAAATTCATCATTATTAGTTGGTATTGTATTAGGCTTTCCGTATTTATTATGGGAAGTTTGGCGATTTATTAAACCTGCATTGTTAGAAAAAGAGCGAAAGTCGGCCAGTGGTTTTGTGTTTTTTGCAAGTTTATTATTTGTGTTGGGTATTTTATTTGGCTATTATTTAATTGCGCCACTATCGGTAAATTTTTTAACCAACTATAAAATAAGTGATATAATAGAAAACACAATCACTGTAGATTCTTATTTATCATCGGTTGCAACTTTAACTTTAGGAACTGGTATAGTTTTTGAATTGCCTGTTGTTATTTTTGTATTATCAAAACTTGGTTTAATGACGCCAAAATTTATGAAAGCACAACGAAGATATGCTGTGGTTATAATATTAGTAATTGCCGCCATTGTTACCCCAACACCCGATTTATTAACGATGCTAACCGTTAGTTTGCCTTTATTTTTATTATACGAGGTTAGTATTTGGGTATCGGGCATTGTTTATAAACAAAAACAAGTTGCCGAAAAGGCATTTTACGCTAATTAAATTGAACTTAAAGCAGCTACTTTTACCAAAAAATTATGCGTAAAATTGTATAGCATTTAGAGCCCAATTAAAATGGTTATAGCAAACCCCATATACGATGTAGTTTTTAAGCGATTAATGGAAAACGAGAAAGTTGCAAAATTTTTTGTGAGTACACTTTTAGATGAAACTATTGAAACCATTGAAGTAAAGCCACAAGAATATACCTACGAGGGCGAGTTTGATTTTAACAACCCAAAAGATGTAGCAAAATACGAAGCCAGATTACGTGAACGGCACTCGATTTGGGTTTACCGTTTAGATTTTATAGCCACCATAAAAACCGAAAGTGGCGATTTAAAAAAAATATTAATTGAAATACAAAAAGCAAAAAATCAAGTAGATTTAATGCGTTTTAGAAACTACCTGGCAGAGCAATACAAAAAAGAGGATACTATAAATAATAAAAGAGTTGCTTTACCCATTACCACAATTTATATTTTAGGCTTTAAGTTACCCGAAATAGAAACCCCATGTTTAAAAGTTGAACGTAATTATATAGACCTTACAAATAAAACTACCCTTACTACAAAAAGCGATTTTGTTGAAAAATTAACTCACGATAGCTTTATTGTTCAGGTTGAGAGGATAACTAATAAATATCAAACAAAATTAGATAAACTACTTAGTGTTTTTGAGCAAAGTAATTTTGTGGATGAAAATACTATTATTAAAGAATTTAAACACCAAGTGGACTCCGAAGATCTAAAAATTGTTACCGATATTTTACACTACTCTGGAACTAACCCACAAGAAAAAAAGAAAATAGAAAACGAGCAAGAAGCAATAAGAACTATAAATGCTCTTTTTGAAGATGAATTGTGGTTTTTTGAGCAAGAAAAGAAAAAGTTTGAGGAGGATAAAAGGCAGTTTAAAAAAACTGTAAGCGAAAACGAACAAAAAATAAACGAAAACGAACAAAAAATAAGTGAAAGCGAACAAAAAATAAGCGAAAGCGAACAGAAAATAAGCGAAAACGAACAAACTATAACCGAAAAGGATTTAACTTTAGTTAAACTTAAAAAAGAAATTGAAGAATTAAAAAATAAACTAAGTAATAAATAAGCACAATACTTAAATTTTATCTTATGGTAATATTATCTGATTTAAAAATAGCCATAGGTGCCGATCATGCCGGGTTTAAATACAAAGAAGAATTGGTAAAGTTTTTATTTGATTGTAAAGAATTAAAAGATTTTGGCACTTACTCGCCTGCATCGGTAGATTACCCAGATTTTGCGCATCCGGTGGCAAAAGCTGTAGAAAATAACGAATTTGATTTTGGCATTTTAGTTTGTGGCAGCGCCAACGGTGTAGCCATAACAGCCAATAAACACCAAGGTATTAGAGCAGCCATTTGCTGGGATTTGGAAGTTGCATCAATGGCTAGGTTACACAACAACGCCAATATAGTTTGCATTCCCGAGCGGTTTATTACACTAGAATCGGCTAAAGCTATAGTAGAAATATTTTTAACCACCCCTTTTGAGGGTGGCCGACACGCAACCCGAGTGAGCAAAATGAGTTGCTAACAAAAAAATTTTTATTATATTTTTGAATGAATAGTTTAGCCGATGATTTTTTAGAAGTTACAGGTACTAAAGCTTTTGATTTAGGCCATCGTAAAATTATTAACAACAATATTGGTAAATACGATGTTGCGGTTAAACGTGGCTTAAGCCGATTGGCAAACTTAGAACATTTAAAAAAGAAAGCCCACGTAATTAAATGGAAAGTGATGGAGAATTTAGACAAGTTTTTGCCTGAGTTTGAAGCCAATTTCCAAAAACGTGGAGGTAAAGTAATCTGGGCAAACACTGCCGATGAAGCTAACCGAGAAATTTTAGATATTATTAAAAAAGCAAATGCCAAAACGGTAATCAAATCAAAATCAATGGTTACCGAAGAAATTCATTTAAACGAATTTTTAGAAAGTCATCATATTGAATCTTTAGAGTCGGATTTGGGCGAGTACATTGTACAACTTTTAGGGCAAAAACCTTACCACATTGTTACACCAGCAATGCATTTAAGTAAAGAAGATATAGCCAAACTTTTTCATGAAAAATTTGGAACTCCTATTGATGCTACCCCACAACAACTTACTTTAAAAGCTAGAGAATTACTTCGAGATAAATATTTAACTGCCGATGTGGGTATTACTGGAGCAAACTTCTTAATTGCCGATAGTGGCAGAGTTTGCATTACAGAGAACGAAGGTAACGCCCGTTTAACCACCACCTTCCCCAAAATACATATTTCTGTTGTGGGTATAGAAAAAATTATACCTACCACTGCCGATTTAGATTTGTTTTGGCCAATGCTATCAACCCACGGTACTGGGCAAAATTTAACCGTTTACAATACCATTTTAAACGGGCCTAAACAAGCTAATGAAACCGATGGCCCCGAGGAAATGTATGTTATTTTATTAGATAACGGCCGTACCGATTTGCTAGCACAAAAAGACCAACGTCAAGGTTTATATTGCATTCGTTGTGGTGCATGCCTTAATGCTTGCCCCATTTATAAAAATATTGGTGGCCATAGTTACGATACAACTTATAGCGGCCCAATTGGCTCAATAATTACACCCCATTTAAAAGGGATGGAAGAGTTTAAACACCTTAGCTATGCATCAAGCTTATGTGGTAAATGCAGCGAGGTTTGCCCGGTAAAAATTGATATACATAAAATGCTTTTGCTTAATAGGCGGGATGCGGTAAAAGGTAATTTTACCAGCCTTGCCGAAAAAACAGGCTGGTATTTTGCATCTAAAGCATTAAACAGCCGTAAGTTAATGGATTTTTTTAGTGGTAAAACCAAAAATTTCTTTATTAAATTATTGTTTAAAAGCACTTGGGGCAAAAATCGAGACTTACCTAATGTTTCTCCAAAATCGTTTAGTAAAATGTGGAAAGAGGAGCATAAAAGTTCTTAATTTATTAGTTTTTAGCATGTAAGATATTGAAAGTAAGAGTTACGGACTGTGAGACACAGACCGAATAATAAATTTAGTTTTCAACTTTAAACGCATTCCAACCCTGAGCCTTTAATTCGTGTATATTTCCAGCTTTAGTTATTAAATAGTTGCCAGCGTGTTCTTCTGTTATGTAGCCTATTACAGTTATATCTACATCGTGTTTTAAACGGTCATAATCGGCTTGTTTTATGGTAAAAAGTAATTCGTAATCTTCGCCACCATTTAATGCACAAACTGTTGGGTCTAAACCAAATTCTCGGGCCATTTCGGTAGTTTGAGGGTCGATAGGGATTTTTTCTTCATATAACTTACACCCTTTTTTAGATTGTTTGGTAATATGCAGAATTTCTGATGCTAAACCATCCGAAACATCTATCATTGAAGTGGGTTTAATTTCAATTTTCCTAAGCAAATCAACAATATCTAAACGAGCTTCGGGCTTTAGTTGGCGTTCTATAATATAATCTTTACCTTCTAAATCGGGCTGAATGTTAGGGTTTGTTAAAAAAATTTGTTTTTCTCGCTCTAATAATTGTAAGCCAACATAAGCTCCACCTAGATCGCCAGATACACATATTAAATCTCCTTCTTGTGCACCATTGCGGTAAGTTATATCTTCTTCACTAACATAACCAATACTAGTTACACTAATAACTAAACCTTGTTTTGATGATGTGGTATCGCCACCTATTAAGTCAATATTATATTTTTCGCAGGCCAATAACATACCGCTGTACAATTCTTCAATTGCTTCTAACGGAAACTTACTAGAAAAACCTAACGAAACAGTAACTTGAGTGGCTAAACCATTCATGGCGTAAATATCACTTAAATTTACTTGTATAGCTTTGTATCCTAAATGTTTAAGTGGTGTAAATGCTAAATCGAAATGTATGCCTTCAAGCAACAAATCGGTTGATATTAATATTTTTTTACCCTTTGCATCGGCAACTGCGGCATCATCGCCAACACCTTTGAGTGTATGAGGGCTATTTAAATTTATATGCTGCGTAAGGTGGTTTATTAGACCAAATTCGCCTAAATCGGCTATTTGTGTGGTGTTCGTATTTTCAAACATTTTTCTTTCGGTAAGTTCAAAGGAGATACTTATATATTTTTTTCAAAAATACACACTAAAACACACAATTAAAGCATATTTTTAATTCGATTAAAATCTAATAACCTGAGTTTGATTAATATTATTTAATTTTTAGTTGCCGATACCATTGTTAACGCCTCTTCAGTCGCATATAGCTCTCGTAATTAATTACTTAAGAAAAAAAAATAATTGAACCAAGTTTAGTAACAATTTACCACATAAATATTTCGCAAATTTTTGTAAAATTTAGAGTAGTAAAAAGCGCTCGACTTTTTAACTTTAGAACATCTTTGCACAAAATCCCAATTAAAAGCCTCTCCTTTTTCAATCATAATATTAACTTTACATTTTAAAATCAAAATAGCAAAACAATGTTTGATAATTTACAAGAAAAGCTTGAGGGAGCTTTTAAAATATTAAAAGGTCAAGGTAAAATTTCGGAGATTAACGTAGCCGAAACTATGAAAGAGATACGCAAAGCTCTTTTGGATGCTGATGTTAATTATAAAACAGCTAAGACATTTACTGATGAAGTTAGGCAAAAAGCTTTAGGGCAAAATGTTTTAACAGCTATATCGCCAGGGCAATTGCTTACCAAAATTATGAACGACGAACTTACCCAACTTATGGGTGGTCAGGTACAAGATTTGGATATTAAAACTAACCCAACAATAATTTTAATTGCAGGCTTAAACGGTGCGGGTAAAACCACTTTCTCGGGAAAATTAGCAAATTATTTAAAAACTCAGAAAAACAAAAAACCTTTGTTAGTAGCTGGCGACGTTTACCGCCCAGCGGCAATAGACCAGCTAGAAATTTTAGCTGGCCAAGTAGGTGCCGATGTTTATACCAACCGCCAAAGCACTAACCCTGTGCAAATTGCTTTAGAAGGTATTGCCCACGGTAAGCAAAATGGCAACAACGTAATTATTATTGATACTGCTGGCCGTTTATCGTTAGATGATGCCCTAATGAACGAAATTGCTGAAGTTAAAGCTTTTTGTAAACCACAAGAAATTTTATTTGTGGTTGATGCTATGACTGGCCAAGATGCTGTAAACACAGCCAAAGCTTTTAACGATAGGTTAGATTTTACTGGTGTGGTTTTAACTAAATTAGATGGCGATACCCGTGGTGGTGCAGCTTTATCTATAAAATCGGTAGTAAATAAACCTATTAAATTTGTAGGTACTGGCGAAAAAATGGATGCCTTAGACGTTTTTTATCCCGATAGGATGGCGTCTCGTATTTTGGGTATGGGCGATGTAATATCTTTGGTAGAGCGAGCGCAAATGCAGTTTGATGAAAAAGAAGCTGCCATACTGCAAAAGAAAATACATAAAAACAAATTTGACTTTAACGATTTTTTAGCCCAAATACAACAGATTAAAAAAATGGGTAATATTAAGGATTTAATGGGGATGATACCTGGCGTAGGTAAAATGATGAAAAACGTAGAAGTTGATGATAATGCTTTTAAAGGAATTGAAGCCATTATAAAATCGATGACAAATTACGAACGTGAAAACCCCGATGCTATAAACCCTAGCCGTCGTAACCGTATTGCCAAAGGTAGCGGTAGCAATATAGCCGATGTTAATAAGTTGATAAAACAGTTTGATGATATGAAAAAAATGATGAAACAGTTTAGCAACCCAGCAGCTATGCTAAATATGCAAAAAATGATGAAAGGCGCAAATATGCCTGGAGGTATGGGAAGACCTTAGCTTACTAACAATATATATTTAATGCTTGTGTGGGTTAAAGTTAAACAATAAGGTCTTAGTTAAACTAATATCAAATAATAGTATTACCATAAACTAAACTTTCTTAACCTATCAAATTTTATATATTAATCTCCTTTCTTAAAAATCTTAATGTTTATTTTTTTCGTTAATTATTTTATATAATAAATCTTTAAAAAATAGAGCAAAACATTATTTTGTTTTAAAATATATTATTAACATAAAATCTTGTTAAAATCATAATTTAATTTTACTTTCGTTTTTATATAAACTTACATCGTTATAAACTAATTCTTCAAAATTTAACCAATGAAAAGAATACTTCTTTTAAACTTTATTTTATCAATAACTGCTTTTAATTTATATGCAATAGATTACTATGTTGCTACAAATGGCAACGATAATGCTGATGGCTTAACGCTATCCTCACCTTTTTTAACCATACAAAAAGCCGCCGATGTGGTTCAACCTGGCGATATTGTAAATGTACGAGCTGGGGTTTACCGAGAAATGGTTAATATGAAACAAAATAACGTTATTTATCAGGCTTACAATGGAGAGTTGGTAACTATTAACGGTTCTGATGTTTTGTTGAATTGGCAACTTACCCAAGGCGCAACTTACCAAACTACTATGGATTGGAATGTAAGTTTAAAATGGGGCACAAACCAGCTGTTTTTAGATCAAAAAATGATTGATTGGGTACGTTGGCCACAGCAAACAGCAAGTGATATTGTTTTACCAACAAATGCTAGGGCCAACGATGTTACTGTAAATGGCAACTTTTTTACAATAATTGATAGAAATTTTAACGAACCAGATGGCCGTTGGGTAGGCGCCCAAATTTGGGTAAATTTATCAAACTTAGGCTTTGATGGCCAAGGTTGGACGGGTAGAATTACCGCAACAAATAGAGCTGCACATTCTATAACTGTTAATTTTAGAGAAGCCCCTCGTTTGGGTAACCAAGCTTGGAATGTTGGGGAAAATACGGAATACTATTTATTTGATCCAACATTTGCGGGTATTACAGCTACAGGCGGGGTTGATGCCATATTAAAAAACGGGCAGTGGTATAAAAGTGGCAACACTATCTATGTTAAAGCTACTAATGGTTTAGCGCCAAACCAAACTGGCGAGGGAACAAACGTTGTAGAAGCCAAAAGAAGGCACTTTGCTTTTTATCCAAGTACTACAAGATCTGGTTACACAATTAAAAACTTTGATTTGTTTGGCTGCTCTATCACTACAGACAATAACCCTTTGTCTGGAAGGGATTTGGTTTTAGAAGCTGCAAACAATATAATTATTGAAAATATAAACGCTAAATATATATCCCACCAAACAGATATGTCGGGTAACTGGCAAGATCAACATTATAACTGGTCGGGTTTGGTTTTGCGTGGCAGAAACAATATTTTGCGTAATTGCAATATTCAGTATGCTGCAACATCGGCAGTAAGTGTTTCGGGCTTTGGAAACAAAGTTTTAAACAATACAATTGCGCATACCAATTATATGTGTTCAAACTCGGGTTCGTTAAATACTGGTTTTATTTGTAAAGATGCCGAAATTGCATATAACACTATTTATAATACTACAATGATGGGTATTAATTATAAATATTCTGAAAATAGTGATATAAATACCCCTCATATTTATAGAATTCATCACAATACATTGTATAATTTTATGCGCCGAAGTGGCGATAGTGGTGCAATTGATATGGTTGGGCAAGATGGTAAGTGGATACGGGTAGACCATAACATAATGTACAGCACCTTACCCTACCAATTTGGTGGAATGGTACACGGTATTTATTTTGATTATGGAGGCGGTCCTAATATTGACATTGGTCATTACACTGCCGACCATAATATAGTTTATGATATACCATCCCCTATGCTAGTTAACAGTATGAAATATGTAAATATATTTAATAATGTTTTAATTTCCACTGAAAGGCATCCTATAGAAGGTGGTAATGCAGGTATAGCTTGTTATATACAAAACAACATATTTAGTGAACCACTAAATAGAAATTTTATGAACGAGGCTGTTATTACTAATAATATATTTAATGCATCTGGCCCTGTTTTAAATAGCTTGTTTGTTGATGCCGCTAATGGTAATTTTAAATTAAAATCAACTGCATCAGATGCTATTGATAAAGGAATAAGTGTAGGGGTTTTTGATACTAATGTAATTGATGGCAAGCCCGATATTGGTGCCATTGAGTATACAAGCGTATTACCTGTTACGCTTTCTAATTTTTCCGGGAAAACTACTATCGCTGGAAACCAGCTAAAATGGACAACCCAAAGTGAAAGTAATAATGAAGGATTTGCAATTTTAAGATCGGTAAATAATGGTTTAGATTTTCATCAGATAGCATTTGTACCCTCAAAATCTCCAAACGGAAATAGTACGCAAACTTATAATTATACATGGTTAGATAGCGAATTACCGGCAAAAGCGGTTTATAAATTGCATCAAACTGATTTTAATGGCGTACCAACTTCCTCTCATCTTGTTTTCTTACAATCTGAAATTGGTACACCAATTAATGTTTTTCCAAATCCATTTTATAATGAAGTAAATGTAAGTTTGGGTGCCGAAAATACTGGTTTGTTAACCTATAATCTCACAAATGCGAATGGTGTAACAATATTTAGCAAAACCTTAAAAGGTCAAAAAAATGTGCTTATTGCTTTGCAAAACAAACCAGAGGGCTGGTACATATTAAACGTTTTAGATGATAAAGGTAAAACTTTACTTAGCCGAAAAATTTTAAAAAAATAACTGATTTTTAATGATGTGAAAATAGTGTTAAATTAAAGCTTTACACCAAATGTTTTTGACCCATCAAATTTTTTTACAAAAAAATTTTTTAATAAATACCAATTGCATTTGTATCAGGGCTACCGCATTAAAAATTGAAAAATTATTTTCTTAAAAAATATTATCCTGTACTATGGTCTGTCACTCAGAACGATGTGAAGAGTCTTATAAAAGGCGTTCTTGAGATTCTTCATTGTACTCTGAGTGACAAAAGTACATATTTTTTGTTATTTAGATTGAAGCCAAGTATCTCATAATATAAATTAAAATATGCACAAAAATTTTATATGGGTTAACTCTGGCTTTTGTATAGCCTCAATTTTATATATGTTTTTAAAGAAATAAATTGTTTTATATCTTATAAATTAAGTTGCTTTACAAGCGAAAGTATTAGTAATTAGTTGCAATAAAAGTAAAATAGACTTTATACCAAAAGCAATATACATTTATAAACTAAATTATGTTGATATCCTAAGTACGCATCAAATCATTTTATGGGGAAAGTTTTGTTATATCTAAACCATTAAAAAATAATTACTATATAAGTTTGGATTTTAAATATGGGCACATTTATTATGATGGTGATAATAGATTTCGTTTAATAAATGTAATGTTATCCCTGTTATTTTAGATTTTAAATATATTTTTAACAAAAAAAATTGTTTTGTGCCTTTATATTAGAGCCTCGACTGGTTAAGTTTTGCAAAATATAATATGGAAAATGAAATTACAGGCAGTACCAAAATTAAAGTTTTAATAAAAAGGCTTATATGTTTATGTATGTATTGGGTTTAAATATATTATTAACAAGCATTTAACTACTTTAATTGATTTTGGTTTTAAGGGGTATAAAATATCTTTTAATATTTTGATGTAAGCCCACACGGCATTACAATGAGAGCTGGCCTTGCAATTCGGTAATTTGATTCTATAAATTCTTTTTTTATTTAAAGTTTAAGGAAATAAAATAATTCACTTTTTACAACATATTTTTTTTTGAATACTATAAACTATATTAATTTTTCGTTTTTTTTTTAAGTTTGGAAACGTAATATTAATAGCGTGTAATAATTATTATGGAGAACTTAAAAGTAATAGTAAGTAATTTTTTCGAGCAAAAGTTTAACATAACCCCAACCGTAATTTTTTCACCTGGGCGCATTAATTTAATTGGCGAACATACCGATTATAATATGGGCTACGTTTTACCTGCGGCTATAGATAAAGGCGCCTATGTGGCAATATCCAAAACCAATAACCAAACTATAAATTTATATGCCCTAGACTTAAACGACGAGTTTACCACCACACTCAATACCTACTCTCAATCATCCAAAGAATGGCCTAATTATATAATTGGTGTGGTTGATGAGTTGGTAAAAATGGGTAAAGTTTTAGGTGGATTTAACGCCGTTTTTGCTGGCAATGTGCCACTTGGTGCTGGTATGTCATCATCGGCAGCATTAGAGTGCGCAACCGTTTTTGCCCTAAACCATATTTTTAATTTAGGTTTAACCAAAATGCAAATGGCGCAAATTGCCCAACAAGCCGAACGGGAATTTGTAGGTGTTAAATGTGGCATTATGGACCAATTTGCCAGCGTGTTTGGTAAAAAGAACTTCGCAATTAAATTAGATTGCCGTTCTTTGGAGTATGAATATGTGCCTTTTAACTTTAGCGGAATAAAAATTGTATTGTTTGATTCGATGGTTAAACACTCTCTTGCTAGTAGCGAATATAATATACGAAGCCAACAATGCCAACAAGGTGTAGTTATAATTCAACAGAAATACCCCCACGTACAAACCCTTAGAGATGCTAACATACAAATTGTTGATGAATGTTTAGCCAATGGCGATATAACCATTTATAACCGTTGCAAATACGTTGTTGAAGAAATTGATAGGTTAATTTTGGCTTGCGCCGATTTAACCAACGGCAACCTAATAGCATTTGGGCAAAAAATGTACGATACACACAATGGGCTTAGCCAGCTTTACCAAGTTAGCTGTCCGCAACTTGATTTTATTGCCGATTGCGCCCTTTTACACCCCGATATTTTGGGTGCCCGAATGATGGGGGGTGGCTTTGGCGGTTGTGTTATTGCTTTAATTAAAGAATCACAACTAGAGGTTGTTATTGAAAGAGTTAAAATTGCATACCAGCAAAAATGGACTAAAGAAATGAAAGTGTACGTAATGAGTATAGAAGATGGAGCAAGGGTGGTATTTTAGTCGTAAGTCATTTGTTTTGTGTAGATAGTCTTTTTTTAAGTCGTAAGTCTTTTCTTAGTCGTAAGTCATTTGTGTGTAGATAGTCTTTTTTTAAGTCGTAAGTCTTTTCTTAGTCGTAAGTCATTTGTTTTTGTGTAGATAGTCTTTTTTTAACCCATATTGCTTACTAACCA
>JAYULE010000022.1:0-19846 GCA_043763845.1 Sphingobacteriales bacterium | reverse complement strand
GGTACAGCTACCGTTTTACCATCGTTATCTAAAGCTACAAAAGTATAATAAGCTTCATTCGATTTTATTTTTGTACCTGTGGGAATGTTTTCGGCCCACACATTTAAACGAACTTCCAGTGAAGTGTTAAATGCTCGGGTAACTTTAGCTTTTATGGTAATTACATCGCCTAATTTTACAGGATGTTGGAACGATACATTATCAACCGATGCAGTTACTACTACCCGATTGCAGTGCTTTTGGGCAGCAATTGCGGCGGCAATATCCATCCAATGTAGTAAACGGCCACCCATAAGGTTATTTAATGGGTTGGTATCGTTTGGCAATACCAATTCATTCATTATTGTTAACGAGTTTTGAGCTGTTTTGGGTTCCATAATTTGTATTTTTTAATTTGCTTTAATAATTATCAATTTTTTTTCTTTCCTTTCCGTTGGCTGAAGCCAACGGTAATTGATTTTAATGTTAGTCAATTTTATAATTATCAATTTGCATTACTGTTGCTTTAGCTAACGGTAACTGTTAAATTTTGCATCAGCTAGTTATTATGGCATTTATCAATTTCCGTTCGGCTTTAGCCAACGGTAAGGTTTTATCAATTTCCGTTTGGCTAAGCCAACGGGAAACGGTATGGTTTTATAATCAATTTTCGTTAGGCTTTAGCTAATGGAAACTGGGATTTATCAAACGTAAATGGGGGAATAAATATTAATTTGTTTTTGGGGTTTTACTGCTATTTAATTCGGCGAAAGCCACAATTTCTTCGAAACGGGAGCCAGGTTGACGGTAATACACAAATATTTGGTAATCGTTATCTGTTTCAAAAAACGAGCCGTTTAAAAAGTTATGATCAATCAATTTCCCACTACCATCAGTTAACGAATAATTGTAATCGTAAACCCCTTGTTTTAGTAGCATTTTAAGGGTGTATTGTTTAGATGCAACATTGTAAACCATTTTATTGTTTTGGTTTTTTTGGTATTGATTAAATAAACCCACCACGTAAACATCGCCATTTGGTAAAGGACTATCGGCTTTTAGTGCAAAATCAACTTGACAATAGTCGGCGTCGGCATTGGTTACTGTTCCATCTTGGTTACGAATGTAAAATTTACCATTTTCATCAAAGTTAAATGTGTAAGTATCTGGTTTATCTTGCACTGCATCGGCAAACAACACTGCATTAAATAAAGAATCTTTTGTTAATTGATAAATTTTTTGCGATTTTATCCTAAATGTACGGGTATCAAAAAAAATAAATTCGTTACCTCCTGAAAAATCATTACTATTAAAATCGTTATAAGTAAGTAAATCAGCTTTTATAAAAACTGGTTTTCTTGTCCATTTCCCTAAATCGTTTCGTCGGTTTTGAAGTATTAATATTCTTAAATCTTGATACGGGTTTTGAACCACTATACCCGAGGTTTGAATGGTAAAATTTATTTTTTGATTGCTTTTACGCAGCGATATATTGTTTGATGGTACAATTTGCGCTTGCAAATACATTTTAATGTTTATCACATAAAATCTTCGAGTAAAAAGTAACCTACTTTCGTCGCCATCTTCATAAACTTTTAGTAAATAATTACCAGCAATTTTGGGCATACCCACTATTTGGTTTGGTAAACTTACCTCGTAATGTAAATATTTTTGGTAGGTATTTGCCGAAACGCGGTATTGGTTTATTCGGTCGTTTGTGTAACCATCTAAAAAATCAAGTTGGGTAATGTTGCTGGGTTCCCAATCGCCATTGCAATGCGTAAAAGTGTAATAAATATTTTTAGATCCTATACGTAAATCATCAAACTTTAAAATTAAACGGTCGGTACCGCCTAGGTTTAAAACGGGCATAGATTGTTCTTTTTGGGTATTAAAAAACTCAATGGTTTTAATTTCAGGTATATATTCTATATTATCGTAAATTACATCGACTTGTGGCACTTGCACCCTTTTAACCCTAACTTTTTTAGGTTTATCTTGTGCGTAACTAATTGTAAATAAAGTAATAGAAAATAAATTTATTAAAAAAATTGCGCTTTTTTTATACATTGTTTTTTAGTTATGGTAATGTCCTTTAAAAAGTTTTTGGTACTGTTTTTCTATACTTTTTTTATTGGTGGGTTGTTTGTGTACAGGGTGGGTATGGTCGTAAAAAATAACTTTACCTTTTTTTGTATCAATAATTAAAGCTTGCAGTGTAGAAATTGGTTTGTTGGGCACTTCAATTAGTAAATCTAATGTTGAAATAGGTTTGCTAAAATTATCGTTTCCGGTTACCTTGCTATTGGTTTCGGTTTTAACAAAACCATCGGTTAGGGTTGCCAAAACGTACCTTTGTTTGTTAATTTTTAAAACCGAATCTACGGTAGCAGGTATTTTAACATTATAAATTTTTTGATAATTTAATATTTTTTGAAAAACGTAACTCAATTCCTTGTTAATTTTTTCTCGAGTTTTAGGGTTATTAATCTCAATTTTTTTACTTACTTTATTATTGGTACTTTTAACAATAGCAGTTTCTAAAAGGTTTTTAGAAATTTTTGACACCGAATCGTTTAGTGTACTAATATTATCGTTTTCTATAAGTCCCACAAAAGCTAAGGGTTCAAAATAGGCTAAGTTGGTTACTTCGTTAATGCTAATTTTTGGGTCGGTAAGTTTGTACGATGCGCAAGCCGAAAACAAAAAAGTAATTATTAAAATCAAAAAAATGTTTTTCATTGGCTATAAATTTAATTGTTTATTGATTTTGTTAAACTATCTACCTCTTCTGCAACTTCTTCCCAATGTAATTGCAAAGCACCCAAGCTTTCTTTAGCCAAAACATAACGGCTATTTGCTTCTTTTAATTTTGTGGCATCGCTATAAATATTTTCGACGGCAATTTCTGTTTCTATTAGTTTTACTTTGTTTTCGCTATCCGATATTTGGTTTTCTAAATCTTGTAATTGTTGGTTTAGTTTTTTTAATTGTTTTTTTAATTCGTCGCTTGGCGCTGATTTTGGTTTTTCTTTAACCGGTTTTTCTTTTTTAACTTCTTTTAAAGTTCCTAAACTAATTTGTTTTTGCCTTGCGGTATTCCATTCTTCGTACTCGGCATAAGTGCCAGGGTATTGGTTAATATCTTGGTCTTCAATATACCAAATTTTATTGGCTACGTTATCTAAAAAATATCTATCGTGGCTAACGGCAATAAAAGTGCCTTCGTATTGTTGTAGGGCTTGTATTAAAATGTTTACCGATTGTATGTCTAAGTGATTGGTAGGCTCATCCAAAATCAAAAAGTTAGCATCCGTAGTTAACGATTTTGCCAAAGCAACCCTCGATTTTTCGCCACCCGATAGCACTCTAATTTTCTTAAAAACATCGTCGCCCGTAAATAAAAAACATCCTAAAAGTGATCGAAGTTCGGTATCGGAATGTGTGGGTGCAAAAGATTGTAGCTCTTCTAAAATAGAATTATCTAAATGTAAAGATTCTAATTGGTGTTGAGCAAAAAACGTAACCGAAACATTATGGCCTGTTTCGCAAGTACCTTCAAAACTTTCGGTGTTTGCTATAATTCTTAAAAGAGTAGATTTTCCTTTTCCGTTTGCGCCAATTAATGCAATTTTATCTCCTTTTTCTATCAAACCTTCGGCTCGGTCTAAAATTTCTATTGCAGGGTAGCTTTTGCTAGCGTTTTCTATTTTAATAACATGGCGGCCCGATGGTTTTGAGAACTTAAACCTAAAGTTTACAGCAGGATTATCGTCGTCAACATCATCCACTCGTTCTAATTTATCAAGTGCTTTAATTCTAGATTGCGCCATTTTTGCTTTAGATGCTTTAGCTCTAAATCGCTCAATTAATTTTTCTTCTTGTTTTATTTTTGCTTGCTGATTTTTAAATTCGCCTTTTTGTATCTCGCCACGTAAAGCCTTTTCCTCTAAATAAAAACTGTAATTTCCCGAGTATATAGTTAGTTTTCCTTTTCGGGATTCTACCGTTCGGTTTACAATTTTATCTAAAAAATACCTGTCGTGAGAAACAATTACAATAGCCCCTTCAAATGTATTTAAATAAGTTTCCAGCCATTTTATCGATGGTAAATCCATGTGGTTGGTAGGCTCATCTAACAATAAAATATCTGGAGTTTGCAACAATATTTTTGCTAACATAACCCGCATACGCCACCCGCCCGAGAAGGTGTTAAGCGGCCGAACTTGGTCGGCAGTGCTAAAGCCCAAACCCGCCAAAATTTCGTTTGCTCGGTACTCAATACTATAGCCATCTAAGGCTTCAAACTCTTGTTGTTTATCGCTTAGTTTGTTTAAAACTTCTTCGGAGTAATCGGTTTCTATTTTCTTTAAAAGTACTTCTATTTCATCGTGAAGCTGGTTTTGACGTTCAAAAGCCTCCATTGCTACGTGTAAAATACTATGGTGCGAATCGTACGAAAGCAAATCTTGATTTAGATATCCAATTTTTAAATCCTTAGACATGGAGACCGTACCCATTGAAGGAGCATATTCACCAACAATTATTTTAAGAAGGGTTGATTTTCCGGTACCATTTGCGCCAATTAATCCGCAACGTTCGCCTGGTTTAATGTGCCAGTTTGCCTCTTCGTATAAAGCCCTCGAGCCAATTAAAAATGTTAAATTATTTATAGAAATCATGTTATTGCAAATGTAGTTTATTTTTCGATTACGTTAAATCGTTTTTTTGAGATGAATTAGTACTAAATTTGCTTAATTTTTGAATAAATGAGTTAAAACTTAAAGTATATTTATTGATATTGTGTTTTAATAGGTAATTATGATTTGGGGTAAATGCTGGATTTTACTTTTATATTTAAAAACTAATATAAAAAGTGTTTTTTACTTAAATAGATTGTGGTTTTCCGTTCAACCAATAATTAGAAAAAATGCAAATATTTTTCGAGACGAGACATTGCAAAGCTAAATCCAAAAAACAAAGAAAAGGATAATTATAAATCATTGATAAACAGAAAGATAAAATTGGAGAAGTTATAATTCCAAATGATTATAAATAATTGTAAATTTGTAAAAAATATTAAGATGCTTTTAACCAATTTTAATCCGCCAAGATATACCTATAACGATTACAAAAATTGGAAAGAAGATTGGGAACTCATTGATGGATATCCTATGCAATCTCAGCCATCGGCTATTTGGAAACATAGCCAGACTTTGTCACGTTGTAATTTTCAAGTATTGCAATCGTTAGAAAAAAACAAACAATGCACTTGCAATACTTTTATAGAATTAGATTGGAAAATTAATGATTTTACAGTTGTTCGTCCTGATTTAATGATTGTTTGCGAGGATTTGCAAACTGATTTTCTTGAATTTCCTCCAACATTAATTGTCGAAGTTTTATCTCCATCAACAACTGTTAGAGATAGAACCATAAAATATGAAATATACCAGTCGCAAGGGGTAAAATTTTATATTTTATTAGATTACATAAAAAAAACTGCAGAAGTTTTTGAGCTAATAAATAATCGTTATCAACAAATAGACGAAACTAGTCTCGAAATAGAAAAATATTGTTTTATTGATTTTGATTTTGATAAATTAATGAAATAATTTGTATTTTGTTATTGAAATATACCAAATTTTTACCAAACTTGATGTTAAGTTTGAAATTACTATAAAAAGCTTCAAATAAGAAAATGTTACTTTCTAAATTTTTAATAAACAAGAAATTATAAATGAAAATTACCATTGGTTATAAATATTTGTAACTTTATAAAAGAATTATTATGAGAACATACAACTTTGAACCACCACGTTATACTTACAATGATTACAAAAATTGGAAAGAAGACTGGGAATTGGTAAATGGTTATCCCTATCAAATGACGCCATCTCCTTCCGCAGCTCACAGTATAGCTTTAGTAAACTTTATTACACAAGGAAAAAATTCATTAAAATATAACAAAAATTGCAATTGTATTTTATTTACAGAACTTGATTGGAAAATAAATGAAGAAACAGTAGTTAGACCTGATATGATGATAATTTGCGGTAAAACAAGTGCAGATTATTTAGAGTTTCCACCAGTTTTGGTTTTAGAAATTATATCACCGAACAACATTAAAAGAGACCGTGTAATTAAATTTGAATTGTACAGAGAGCAGGGTGTAAGATATTATTTATTAGCCGATTATCTAAAAAAAACAGTTGAAGTTTATGAATTAATTGATAATTTTTACAAACAAACTAAATCAAATATATTTGAATTAGACAAAACTTGCACAATTGAATTTGACTTTGAAGATATATGGAGTTAATTTTTAAATACTAAGCCTCTGATTTTTTTCTTGACTGGTAATAGAAAGAGAAAAAAATATCAATGGTAAAATGTTTGAAATTTTCGGTGTTCATATTGAAGGCTTAACATATTGTTAAAATGCTTGATATTTCTATTTGTTGTTTTATAATTATCGTAATTGATAGTTAAATCTTAGGATAAAAATCCGCCGAAAGGGAAATAAACTATGCTATTTTTAAATTAGCTTGATTAATGTTTTTTTTACTCTCTTTCAAAAACTCGCCAATCACATCTTCCAATTTTTGCGTTTCTAATAAAAAACCATCGTGGCCGTAAATTGATGATATTTCGGCATAATTAGCATTGTTAACATTATCTGCAATAAATTTTTGCTCTTCGGTTGGAAATAAAAAATCGTTTTTAATACCAATAGCTAACGTATTTGCTTGTATACTTTTTAACGCATCCTTAACCGATAGGCGATTTCTGCCTAAATTGTGAGTATCCATTGCTTTAGTTAAAAACCAGTAACTGTATGCATTAAACCGTTTTACCAATTTTTCGCCTTGGTAATTTTGGTACGATGATGCTTTAAAATTATCTTTTTGCGTATCATCAACTTCGCTTTGTGTGCGCACATAACTTTCGTAAGTTCGGTACGATAATAAAGCTAAACTGCGGGCAGCTTTTAAACCTTTAGAACCGCCGTTAGCATGGTTAGCGTAAAAAGTTCTATCGGCACTTATGGCCAATCGCTGCGATTCGTTAAAGGCAATTCCCCAAGGCGAGTGTTGTGCATTAGTTGCTAAAACCACTAAATTTTTAATTTTTTGAGGTGCAATAACCGCCCATTCTAAAGCTTGCTGCCCACCTAACGATCCGCCAATTAAAACTTCAATATCGTTAATTTGAAGGTGCTCGGCTAATAACTGGTGTGCTGCAACCATGTCTCTAATTGTAAATTGTGGAAAAGCTAAACAATAAGGCAAACCCGTAACCTCGTTTTTTGATAAGGGATTAGAAGTGCCATAATGCGAGCCTAAAATATTTGCACAAACAATAAAATGTTCGTCGGCATTAAATAAATTCTTTTTCCCTAATAAACCCGGCCACCAATCAAAAACATCCGAATTTGCCGTTAAAGCGTGGCAAACCCAAACCACATTACTTTTTGTTGCGTTTAATTTGCCAAAAGTGTGGTAAGCAATTTCTAAATCGATAATTTTTTTACCGTTTTCTAGTTTAAAAGCTTGTGGATGTTGGTGTTTTTTTATGCTCATTTAATCAATTTTTTAAAGCCCTTGCTTTGTAAATAATACAAAGCAAGGGATAAAATAGGAGAGGGCTATAAATTATATTTTTTCGAAAGCTTGTGCAAAATCGGCTTTAATATCGTCAATATGCTCAATTCCAACCGATACTCTTAAAAGGCTAGGGCTAACACCTGCTTTTATTTGGTCATCAGCACTTAGTTGTTGGTGCGTGGTTGCTGCTGGTTGTATAATTAAAGTTTTAGCATCGCCAACGTTGGCTAAATGGCTGGTTAATACCAAAGCATCAACAAATTTGGTTGCATTTTCTTTATCGCCTTTAATCTCAAACGATAAAACACCTCCAAAACCATTTTTTAAATATTTTTTTGCTAAAATGTGGTATGGCGATGAGGTTAAACCAGGGTAATTTACTTTTTCAACCTGTGAATGATTTTCTAACCATTTTGCCAATTCTAAAGTATTATCTAAATGGCGTTGTACACGTAGCGATAAAGTTTCTAAACCTTGGATTAACAAAAACGAGTTGAAAGGTGAAATTGCTGGGCCAAAATCTCTTAACCCTTCTACTCTGGCTCTAATAATAAACTGTATATTACCAAAAGGGCCGTTTATACCAAACACATCAGAAAAAACTAAACCGTGGTAACCCTCGGCAGGTTCAGAAAATTGAGGAAATTTCCCGTTTCCGTAATTATAATTTCCACCATCAACAATAACACCGCCAACGCTTGTACCGTGGCCACCAATCCATTTTGTGGCCGACTCTACCACTATGTTTGCACCATGCTCTAAGGGTCTAAAAATGTAGCCACCTGCACCAAAAGTATTATCAACCACCAATGGTAAATCGTATTTTTTGGCTAAGGCCGATATTTTTTCGAAATCGGGAATGTTAAATGCTGGGTTACCAATTGTTTCTAAATAAAGTGCTTTGGTATTATTATCAATCAGTTTTTCAAAAGCTTCGGCACTTTCGTCGTCGGCAAACCTAGCCTCAACACCTAAACGTTTAAATTGAACCTTAAATTGGTTGTAAGTACCGCCGTATAGGTTGCGAGTTGAGACAAAATTATCGCCCACCTGAAGTATATTATTTAAGGCAATAAACTGAGCCGCTTGACCAGATGATACTGCCAAAGCTGCCACTCCGCCTTCTAAAGCTGCAATACGCTGCTCAAAAACATCGGTTGTGGGGTTCATAATGCGGGTATAAATGTTACCAAATTCTTTTAAGGCAAATAGGTTTGCGCCGTGTTCGCTACTGTTAAAAACGTAGCTGGTAGTTTGGTACAACGGTACAGCTCGCGAACCTGTGGTTGGGTCGGCTTTTTGGCCTGCGTGTACTTGTAAGGTTTCAAATTTTAAATTTTGAGTTGACATAATAATTAAATTTTAGATAAAGTTTAGATTTTTAAAAGGTGAGTTCTATTTTAGCAACAAAATTGCTAAGCCTGTTTGGGTATTAAAGGAAAAAATCAAATAATAACCTGCAAATTTTACATACAACAGCAACACATTATACAAATCAATGGCGATTTTGTAACAAAATGTGTGTACAATCCATTACTGGGTTTAAGTTGAATGACTGATTTTAATTTGAATTTTTGCATTGTCTTAAAAATTTATTTGTCCCATTAACGGGGCAGGATTTGGCACCTTTCTCTAAACATTTAGGGAGGTTGCCAGTGGGTTTTGGAGCCTGATCTCTAACCACTTCTTTATAAACCAAGACCTTATTGAAGGGAATTGATTTTGGTATCTCAACCAAATAATATTTCGAATATAGAAGATTGTAACTATACGAACCAAATTTAATTTTTAAATAATATTTAATTATTTGATTATGAGACTGATATTTTTGGATAGTTTATTGAGTTTAATTTTAAAATTTTCATAAATTAATAATAACTAAAAAATAAATATGGTTTAATATACAAATAGCTTTAAGAAAAGTACCTCGATTTTTAATAAAGTACACCTATATACTAATGTTTTGCGTAATATTTAAAACTCAAATTTGTGATAAAAAAAAAGAAAAATTCCAGAAAAAATTAAATAATAAGAAATTAATTAACTCGTGTAGCTTATATTTTATTTGAATTAATTTTCTTTTGAATTAAAAGAATTCTTTGTCAAATTTAAAGAATAAGTATAGTTTGTAGAAAGTATCACGTCATTACAATCAAAATGTTTTATAACTCCGTTAATTACAAGTGCTACCACCCAACAAGTATTTTGATGCATACCATAATCAATAATAAAAAGTGCTTGCCCTTGTCCCATTGGGGTTTCTACTAACATTGCTGGGTTTAACTGATGTATCATATTTTAAAAATTTAATTATACATTTTAGAATTTGAGGGATTTTAATTTTGCAATATTTTAAATCTCCACTTATCGTAACAAATTACATTCCATATTTTATTCAAAATACATATTATGTATTTTGGATTTTTTTGCCATATATAGTCTTAATATTGCTTTCAGAAAGACTTTCTGTACAATTTATACACACTTTTAATTCACTTATTAGAATTATTATTGCAATAATTCAAATAATGTGCCAATACATTTCAGGATTTTTTGAAAATTTGCCCACTTAATTCGAGGTTAAATTTGTGAGTAAATGCTATAAAAGTAATTGATAAAGTTAATTATGAATTAATTAGAGATACAATTATTGGTAACAATAAATTATAAATTTTGCATTGTTTTTTATAGAATATGGATTTTATATGCGGGAAGGAGATTAATTTATAAGTGTAGTAAACATACAAACACGTAAAAGTCAAAGTTTAATAAACCTACGCCTATTGGTATTTATTTAAAGTGTAAAAAAACTCAATTTTTATTTTTAAAAATTTTATCTCGTAATTTAAAACACAATAAATGCTGTTTTAAAAAGCCAAAATTTTTATCAATTTTAAGTATTGAAAATGTTTTAATAAACTATGTTAAATAATAATAGGTTCTTAATCTATCAGCCTGTTTACAATTGGTTGGTAGCTATCAATGCGTCTATCCCTTAAAAAAGGCCAATGTATGCGGTAACTATCGGTTTTATTTAAATCAATTTCTTGCACAATTACCTCTTCACTGTTGTGCGATGCTTGTTTTAATACCGTACCAAAGGGGTTTGATACAAAAGAACCACCCCAAAATTTAACTCCAGCTTCTTCGCCTACGCGGTTTACACTCACTACATGAACGCCGTTTGCAATAGCATGAGAGCGTTGTATGGTTTGCCAAGCGTTATATTGCTCGGTATTGGTGGCTAAATCTTGTGATGTTGCCCAACCAATTGCTGTAGGATAAAATAAAATTTCGGCACCCATTAAAGCTGTAATACGAGCCGCTTCGGGATACCATTGATCCCAACAAATTAGCACCCCAATGTTGGCAAATTTAGTTTTAAATACTATGTAGCCTAAATCTCCAGGTGTAAAGTAAAATTTTTCGTAAAAGCCAGGGTCGTCAGGTATGTGCATTTTTCGGTATTTACCCAAATAAGCACCATCGGCATCTAAAACTGCGGTTGTATTGTGGTAAACACCTTGTGCTCTTTTTTCAAATAGAGATGCAATAATTACAACCCCTAATTCGCGAGCTAATGTTTGCAAAGCATCGGTTGATGGGCCTGGAATAGACTCAGCTAATAAAAAATTTTCATAATCTTGAACATCACAAAAATATAATGAAGTAAAAAGTTCTTGTAAACAAATTATTTGGGCTCCTTTATTTGCTGCCTCGCGTATTTTAACAATCGCTTTTTGCAAATTTTCTTCTTTATTGCCTGTACATGTAGTTTGTACAAGCCCTATGTTTATTTTTTCATCCATTTTTGATGTTTTAAAGAGCGATAGTTTTTAAATACTTTTCATTTTTTTTAACAAACCCTCAATTACTTTAGGGTAATGTAAGTGTTCTAATTGTTGACCTTTAAATTTAACCATCTCTAAATTATCCGATTCAAGTATTTTAAAGTGTGATTGATGAATAACTTCCCCATCATCAAAATGTTGGTTTACAAAATGTATGGTCACACCTGATTCTGTTTCCTTATTTTTAATTATTTCTAAGTGCACTTTATCTCCATACATACCTTTACCGCCATATTTTGGAAGTAAAGATGGGTGAATATTAATAATTTTATTTGGGTATGCACTTAATAAATTTTGGGGTATTAACCACAGAAAACCAGCAAGCACTAATAAATCAATATGATGGTTTTTTAACAAATTTATTATTTTATCGCTTTGCGTAAACTCTTGTTTATCAAAAATATGCGATGGGATTTCAAAATTATCCGCTCGTTCCAAAACAAAAGCATCGGGGTTATTGGTTAGCACCAAACCAACCTCAATGGCATCGCTGTTTTTAAAGTATTCCATAATTTTTTGGGCATTAGAGCCCGAGCCAGAAGCAAAAATTGCGATACGTTTTTTTGAAATACTCATACAAGTGCTTAATTTCCAAAGATAAAATTTTGAATGTTTTTAGAAAAAGTATTTTACTTTTTTTTTGAATCAGGTTTTTTAATGTTTTTGATTTTCAATTGCGTATTTACTTTTAATTATTTATTTTAGAAAGCTATAATGAAACATAAAATATGCCTAAAAAAAATTTTACTAATCACGGCAAAAATCAAATTTTAAAAAAGTAAATTCTAGGTTTTATAGAATACAATTAGAATTTAAACAAATAAATAAGTGCATACATTTACATTTATTTTCAAAATTTTAAATAAGAAATTAGCCAAACAAATATTCAATAAATTTATTCCACATAATTTTGAAGCCTTAAGGGTTCAAAAACAAATATCTAATCAATTTTCTAACTAAATGTTATTAACTTTTTGTTTTTTTTAGGTATCAAAAAAGGTATTATTGTATAAATAAACTCAAACAAATTTTAGTCTGCTAGGGTTAAACAAACGCAAATATTTTATAAGTTTTTTGAAATAACATTAGTGAAAACAATTTAAAATTATTGAAGTTTAAAAATTAGTAATTGATACTTTCAATATTGTTAACATAAAACATTTTGAATTAAAATAATCAAAGATAATATATGAATACAGAAACCGAAATCCTATTAAAAGAAAATAAAGACCGCTTTGTTATTTTACCTATTAATTACCCCGAAATTTGGCAACATTATAAACGCCATGTAGCCAGTTTTTGGACTGCCGAGGAAATTGATTTAACAAGCGATATTAAAGATTGGGAAAACTTAAACGATGGCGAGCGCCACTTTATAAGTCATATTTTAGCTTTTTTTGCTGCAAGCGATGGTATAGTTAACGAAAATTTAGCAGTTAACTTTATGAGTGAAGTACAGTTGCCCGAAGCAAGGTGTTTTTACGGTTTCCAAATTATGATGGAAAACATACACAGCGAAACGTATGCTTTGTTAATAGATTCTTACATAAAAAATCCACAAGAAAAATATAAACTTTTTCACGCTATTGATACTGTACCTGCCGTTAAGAAAAAAGCCGAGTGGGCTTTGCGTTGGATAGACAATGGCAGCTTTGCCGAACGTTTGGTAGCTTTTGCTGCGGTTGAAGGTATATTTTTTAGCGGTAGCTTTTGCTCGATATTTTGGCTAAAAAAACGTGGTTTAATGCCAGGTTTAACTTTTAGTAACGAGTTAATAAGTCGAGACGAAGGCTTACATTGCGAGTTTGCTTGTTTAATGTACAAAATGTTGGAAGTTAAACTTTCGCAAGACGAAGTTTACACCATTATTATGGATGCCGTAGCGATAGAAAAAGAGTTTGTAAGCGAATCGTTACCAGTTGATTTAATTGGGATGAACGCCAAACTAATGCAACAATATATTGAATTTGTAGCCGATAGATGGTTGGATGAGTTAGGTTATAAAACTATTTACAATACCACCAACCCTTTTGATTTTATGGAAATGATTTCGCTGCAAGGCAAAACCAATTTCTTTGAAAAAAGAGTAGGGGATTACCAAAAATCGGGGGTAATGAGCAGCCAAGAGGCGCAGGCGTTTTCGCTGGAGGAAGACTTTTAAGGATTGGTGATTGATGATTGGGGATTTTTGATTTTGAGCGTAGTGTTAATTTTATAAATTTAGTTTTCAATCAATAAAAGTTTCACACAACCACAAATCGCAGTAATACAAAAAGCAAATCATAAATCACACATCAAAAATCCGAAATGACTAAGGAGGAATTACAAAAACGTACCAAGGCATTTCATATTGAGATTATAAAAATTTGTAGCGAGTTACCCAAAAATGCTGCAGGGTTTGAGTTAGCAAAACAATTGATAAGGTCGGCGGGTTCAGTTGGAGCAAATTACAGAGCAGCTTGCCGAGCAAAGTCAATTGCCGATTTTGTATATAAAATTGAAATAGTAATAGAAGAAGAAGATGAAAGTATGTATTGGTTAGAAGTAATAACCGAAGCTAACCTTTTATCAAAAAACATAACAAATAATTTAATAATTGAAGCAAACGAGTTAGTAAGTATTTTTGTAGCAAGCGCAAAAACAGCAAAGCTCAAAAAGTGATTTTTGATTGATGATTGGGGATTTTTGATTGGGAGCTAAACGTTTAATTTAATTATTTTTATTGCGATTTTATTGCGTTAACGATGGTAGCGGCATCCTTTTTTTTATTGCCCCTTTTTGCTCCCCCTTCGGGGGCTGGGGGGACGGGGAAATAAAAAAAGATACCTGCCTGCCGGCAGGCAGGTAGCGAACAGCGTGTTAAAACGCCCAAATCAAAAAGAATATTACAACACACAAATCACAACACAAGTAACACAACACACAAATCATAAATCCAAAATCCGCAATCACAAATCATATGACCTACGTAATAAAAAGAAACGGCAAAAAAGAATCGGTAAAGTTTGATAAAGTAACAGCCCGTATAGAGAAACTATCGTATGGCTTAAGCCCTATGGTAAACGCTATTAGTGTAGCTAAAAAAACAATCGAAGGTATTTACGAAGGTGTACCAACTACCGAACTAGATAATTTAGCGGCCGAAACTGCAGCTTCGTTAACCATAACGCATCCCGATTATGCTATTCTTGCTTCTCGTATGGCGGTAAGTAATTTGCATAAGAATACGGTAAAAAGTTTCACGGAAACGATGCGTAGCTTGTACAATTATGTAGATGCGGCATCGGGCCATAAATTGCCTTTAATTGCCGATGATGTGATGCAAATTATTGAAGACAACGCCGATTTGTTAGATAGCACCATTATTTACGACCGTGATTTTGCCTTCGATTATTTCGGATTTAAAACACTCGAAAAATCGTACCTACTAAAAATAAATGGTAAAATAGTTGAGCGTCCGCAACACATGTATATGCGTGTAGCCGTAGGCATACACAAAAACGATATTGATAGCGTAATAGAAACGTATAATTTAATGAGCGAACGTTGGTTTACCCACGCTACACCAACTTTATTTAATGCGGGTACGCCAAAACCACAAATGAGTTCTTGCTTTTTGCTTACTATGAAAGATGATAGTATTGATGGCATTTACGATACCTTGAAACAAACCGCAAAAATATCGCAAAGTGCGGGCGGTATTGGTTTAGCCATACACAACATTAGGGCAACAGGTAGTTATATTGGCGGTACAAACGGTACCAGCAACGGCATTATTCCTATGCTAAGGGTGTTTAACGATACTGCTAGATATGTAGACCAAGGTGGCGGTAAACGTAAAGGTGCTTTTGCCATTTACCTAGAGCCTTGGCATGCCGATATATTTGAGTTTTTAGACCTCCGTAAAAACCACGGTAAAGAAGAAATGCGAGCCCGCGATTTGTTTTTTGCCCTTTGGATAAGCGATTTGTTTATGCAACGCGTAGAAGCAAACGGCGAGTGGAGTTTGTTTTGTCCTAACGAAGCACCAGGCCTTAGCGATTGTTTTGGTGCCGAGTTTGAAACCCTTTATACCCATTACGAAACCATTGGTAAAGCCCGTAAAACTATTAAGGCTCAAGACCTTTGGTTTAAAATATTAGACTCGCAAATAGAAACTGGTACACCATATATGTTGTACAAAGATGCCGCCAACGGTAAAAGCAACCAACAAAATTTAGGAACCATAAAAAGTAGCAACCTGTGTACCGAAATTATGGAATATACTAGCCCTGATGAAGTTGCGGTTTGTAACCTTGCATCGCTAGCTTTACCACGTTTTGTTATTGATGGTAAATTTGACCATAAAAAACTGTACGAAGTAACCTACCAAGTAACCAAAAACCTCAATGCGGTTATCGATAATAATTACTACCCGGTAGAGGAAGCCCGTACATCAAACACCAAACATCGCCCAGTAGGTTTGGGTGTGCAAGGCCTTGCCGATGTGTTTATTATGTTGCGTTTACCTTTCGAAGGCGATTTAGCCAAAATGCTTAATAAAGAAATTTTTGAAACCATTTACTTTGCTGGGATGACGGCTAGTAAAGATTTAGCTAAAGTGCAAGGTGCATACCAAAGTTACCAAGGTTCGCCAGTATCGAAAGGCATTTTCCAGTTTGATATGTGGGGCGTTACCCCAACCGACCGTTGGAACTGGGCAGATTTAAAAGCCGAAGTACAAAACTATGGCGTACGCAACTCGTTATTGGTAGCACCAATGCCAACTGCATCAACCTCGCAAATATTTGGAAACAACGAATGTTTTGAGCCTTATACCTCTAACATTTATACCCGTAGGGTGTTAAGTGGCGAGTTTATTATTGTAAACAAACATTTACTTAAAGATTTGGTAAGCATAGGTTTATGGAACAACAATATGAAAAACAAAATTGTTGCCGCCAATGGCTCTATACAAAACATTGCCGAAATACCAGCCGATATTAAAGAACTGTACAAAACCGTTTGGGAAATAAAACAACGTAATTTAATTGATATGGCTGCCGATAGGGGCGCATATATTTGCCAATCGCAATCGTTAAACTTGTTTGTTGATAGTCCTACGGCATCTAAACTAACCTCTATGCACTTTTACGCCTGGAAAAAAGGCCTAAAAACAGGAATGTATTACCTACGCTCGCAAGCCGCCACCCAAGCCGTACAATTTACTGTAGAAAAACAAGGCAGCGAAGAAATTGTACCCGTAATACCCCAAACTGTGGCTATTGATGTAGAAGCTACTCCAACCGATGGAGCATCTTGCAGTATGGAAGATGGTTGTGTGAGTTGCGGGAGTTAGGGAGGATTTGGGCGTTTATAAACGCTATCGGCTGTATCTTTTTTTTTAAACTTACCAAGTTTTAAAAACTTGGTAAGTTTAAAAAAAAAAGGATGTCGCCTCTATCGTTAACGCGGCTTTGATGTAGAAAGAGTTAATTTTAATATACAAATATTTAATTTTATTATGCTTTGTTACGTGGGGTCACGAATCAAGGCGAGGAGTTTTACTAATTGTCACAAACAGTACAATGAATGTAAATTTCAAACTAAATAAAAGCATTTTTCAAAAGACCTAAATAAATAAATAAATAATTAATTAACATTTATAAATTCACATTATGGCACTTAAACCCGGACCAAAAAGAATTGCAGATTCAACAGGAAAACCAGACCAACGTCAGCGTGACAATAAAGGAACGCCTGGAAATACACCGTCGTTAAAACCGTCTAAATCGTCGACACAAAAAAAATAAATCCCATTTGTTCGTAGTCTGTAGCGTTGCCTTTGGGGACTACGAATTGGCAAATTAAATTTTGTCTTTGACTAAATAACAAAAAATTACTTAATTCTTAAAAGGGCTTTTTAAATTAATCACAGCAACCAAAAAACAATTAAATATATTTGTCATAAAATGTGTGGTATATGACAACAATAACCATAAAAGAAAAAACTAAAGCAGGTAAAACCCTATTAGAAATTGCAAGAATGTTAGCTGTAATCAGTAACGGAATTGTTGTGGATAAACTCGCATCTAAAAAAGAAAAATCATATAATGCTGAGTTCGTGGATAAGATTTTAAAATCGGATAAAAATGATAGACGCTTTAGAATATATACATCCGATTTATGGGACAACATCTAATAAATTATACTCAAACTGTTATAAATGAGCGCTAAATAAGTCTCAAAACATCAAATTATGGAAACATATATACTTTTTTGGTTTATACTCGCATTAACTGTTGGCTTTATAGGAAAAAACAGAAAAATCGGTTTCGGTATGGCTTTTTTATGGTCTTTAATTTTAAGCCCTTTCATAGGTTTAATAATTGTATTACTTTCAAAGGCTTGTAACAGTTATGACGAAAATAATAAATATAATTTTTATTTAGAAGAAGGAAAGAAATTTGAGTACAAAAAAAACATTAATGCTGCAATAGACAGTTATATGGATGCTTTATATCATTTAGAAAATGATTATAAAAAACTTCAAGCAAATGACGAAAGCAAAAGACAAAAGCTTATTTTGCAAATAAAAGGTAAAGTAGAAAGATTAAATCAAATATAATAGTAAAATCCCCCTTGGCGGATAGTCTGCATAATAAACTCAATTACTGGCGCAAGTTTGTAACTTGTGCTAAACTTACATTTGTTATTAAAAACCCCACTGTCCGTAAAGTTCACGCAGTGGCTCTACGGATTGTTATATAAAATTTAGTCTCCGACTAAATAATAAGAAAATTATCTAATTTTCAACATATAATGCTATTTGTGGTTTGCAAATCGAAGCACAAATAGTAGGGTTTTCAACCCGTAATTAACTTTTGGATTAAGGAAGGCTTCCCTTTGTAGGGAAGATTTACTGCCATTATTTATGTTTTTCATAAACACGAAAACAGTGTAGTTAGTGTACCAGCAACCAAGGAAGTAAAGTTGAATTTGTTTTATAAAAATAAATTAAATACGGCTTCTAAACAAACAATTAAATATATTTACTTTTGTAGTAAAGTATATTGAATATGACAACAATAATCATAAACGAAAAAACTAAAGCAGGTAAAACTTTATTAGAAATTGCAAGAATGTTAGCTGTTACCAGCAATGGAATTGTTGTGGATAAACACTCATCTATAATAGAAAAACCATATAATGCTGAGTTTGTGGATAAGATTTTAAAATCGGATAAAAACGACAAACGTTTTAGAAATACACAATACAAATATTTTTAGCCAAGTTAATAGTATGAGAATTTTATTAGAAATAAAAGACAATAAAGCAATGCACTTAATTGAGGTACTTAAAGGTTTATCTTACGTAAAAACCATCCCAATTGAAAATACCGAAAATCTTGAAAAAACTTTGTTGAAAACTCAAATAAGAGATGCTGTACAAGAACTTTCTTTAATTCGCCAAGGTAAATTAAAGGGTATTACGGCCAAAAATTTATTGGATGATTTATAACATTATTGCCGTTCCCTCTTTTAAAAAGGAACTGAAAAAACTGGCCAAAAAATATCCTTCTATAAAAGCCGACTTAGCCGCTTTGTTTCAAACCTTAGAAATAAACCCTGAACAAGGGGTTTTACTAGGAAATAATTGTTATAAAATACGTTTTGCTATTTCGTCTAAAAACAAGGGTAAATCGGGCGGGGCAAGGCTTATTACCAATTTTGTAATTGCCGATGAAACCGTTTATCTACTTTCTATTTACGATAAGGCTGATAAGGAAACTCTTAGCGATAAAGAAATTGGCAACCTGCTGATGGAGGTGCCAAAGTAAAAATACTACTTAATTTCAAGAAAAGAAATTTTAGAATATGAAGAATAAAGAAGTTAAAAACGAAAAATCAATACTTGAAGAATTGCGTACCATAAAAGATAAAATTAGTAAAGAATTAAAAGGGAAAACACCCTTGGCGGATAGTCTACACAATAAACTCAATTACTGGCGCAAGTTTGTAACTTGTGCTAAACTTACATTTGTTATTAAAAACCCCACTGACCGTAAAGTTCACGCAGTGGCTCTACATATTGTTAAATAGAATTTAGTCTCCGACTAAATAATAAAAAAATTATCTGATTTTCAACATATAATGCTATTTGTGGTTTGCAAATCGAAGCACAAATTGTAGGGTTTTAAACCCTAATTAACTTATGGATTAAGGAAGGCTTTCCTTGGAGGGAAGACTTCCTTTTTCCCACTGTCCATATAGTTCACGCAGTAGCTCTACTAAAACTAAATAACCTTATTGTTATATACATTTATACTGATTCTACTTTGACAAACTTATAAAACAACAAAAAATTTAATTAAATATTTAATAATGAGATATTTAATTTGTTATTTAACAATAAAGTGTTATATTTACG